>NZ_JBJDRF010000045.1:0-41722 GCF_044987305.1 Novosphingobium sp. ZW T3_23 | reverse complement strand
GCCGCTCGCTCATCCCCAGAACCGCCTGGAGACGAGCGACCGCCTCTCGCTTGGCAGCGGGCGTTACCAATTTTTTGTAAGAAGATCCTTCAGGCCGGCATTATCCAGCATAGCCTCGGCCAGCAGTTGCGGATTCCGGGGTTATCGCGCGCACCATTCCGAATTGATGGCGCGCAGGAGTCCGAGACGATCGCGCGCAGCGTTCCGAGAATTATCCGCGCAGCATTCCGAGATGATCGCGCGCAGTTTGGGATGACGTGAAGCCTGATCGTTGGGACCAGTTTTCTGGCTGAGCAGCCAGGAGGATTGGATGCCGACGAGGAGGGTTATGATGCGCCACGTACGCGAGATATTGAGACTGAGCCTGGACGCCAGGCTCTCGACCCGAGCTGTAGCAGAGCATGTCCGGACGGGAGCAACCACGGTACGCGACACGCTCAGGCGGTTTGATCAATCCGGGCTGTCGTGGCCGTTGCCGCCCGAGATTGGCGATGCAGATCTGGAGGAGCGGCTCTACGGCGTTCCCGGCGTAAAGCCGGGACGACGCAAGCTTCCGGAGCCGGACTGGCCGGTGGTAGCGCGCGAGCTGAAGCGCAAACACGTGACGCTGCAGGTGCTCTGGGAGGAGTACCGTGCCGAGCATCCGGACGGATATCGCTATAGCCGGTTCTGCGATCTATTCCGCCGGTGGGAGGGCCGCTTGCCGCTGGTCATGCGCCAGAGCCATGCCGGGGGCGAAAAGCTGTTCCTTGATTACGCTGGCGATACGGTGCCGGTCGTGGTGGACCGCAGGACTGGGGAAGTCCGCGGTGCCCACATCTTCGTCGCTGTAATGGGCGGATCGAGCCTGTCGTTTGCGCTGGCGACATGGACCGAGCAGTTCCCTGACTGGATCGCGGGCAACAATGCCGCCTTCGCCTTCTTCCGCGGCGTCCCCCAGTTGCTGGTGCCCGACAATGCGAAGGTGGCGGTGATCAAGGCCTGTCACTTCGATCCTCAGGTGAACCGCAGTTACACAGACATGGCCCGGCATTACGGTACGGCGATCCTGCCGACCCGGCCACGCAGGCCGCGGGACAAGGCCAAGGTCGAGGCTTGCGTCGGTATCGTCGAACGCTGGTTGCTTGGTCGCTTACGTAACCGGATCTTCTACAGCCTCGCCGAAGTGAACGCAGCGATCGCCCAATGCCTTGCCGATCTCAATGATCGGCGGGTGCTGCGCCAGTTCGGCAAGACGCGCCGCCAGCTGTTCAACGAAGTCGATGTTCCGAACCTCAAGCCGCTGCCGCCAGAGCCGTGGGTTCATGCCGAATGGCGCCGCTGCCGCGTCGGACTCGATTATCATATCGCGATCGAGCGACATCACTACTCCGTCCCGCACCGCTTCGCGCGCCGCGAGGTCGAAGCCCGGTTCACGGCCAGCACAGTTGAAATCTTCCTGGGAGGCGAGCGCATCGCTGTGCACATGCGCGGCAGCGGGAATGGCCGGCACACCACAGTCCCCGAGCACATGCCCTCCAGCCATCGGCGCTACGGCGAATGGACGCCGGCCAAGATCCGCGAAGAGGCAAGCCGGATCGGGCCGATGCTGTCCTTGCTGGTCGAGAAGGTCATCGAGGCAAAACCCCATCCCGAACAGGGCTACCGATCCTGTCTGGGCATCATCGGGCTCGAGAGGCGCTTCGGTGCCCAGCGGCTTGAAGCCGCTGCGCTGCGCGCGCTGGAAATCCAGGCGCGCAATTATCCGTCGGTCAAATCGATCCTCGAAAAGGGCCTCGACCAGGTCCCGGTTCCCCAATCCCCCGAGCAAGAGCCGATCATCCACTCCAACATCCGCGGCTCAAGCTATTACAACTGAAGGAGCAAGAATGCTGAAGCATCCCACTCTGGACCTTCTGGGCCAACTCGGCCTCGCCGGCATGGCCAAGGCCTTCGCCGAGATGGAAAGCAACGACGATGCAGCCGGCCTCAGCCACGCCGAATGGCTGGCGCTGCTGCTCGACCATGAGGCCACCTACCGAAATGACAGACGCCTCGCTCTGCGCTTGCGTCACGCCAAGCTGCGGCACCGCGCCGTACCTGAGGATGTTGATTACCGAACGCGCCGCAGCCTTGATCGCCGGCTCTTCGAAACGCTGCTCGCCGGAGAATGGATCTCCAGGCACGAGAACCTGGCCATAATCGGCCCGACCGGCATCGGGAAAAGTTGGTTGGCCTGTGCAATCGGCCACAAGGCCTGCCGTGATAATCGTTCCGTTCTCTACACCCGGCTGCCGCGGCTGATCGACGAACTGACGCTGGCCAAAGGTGACGGCCGTATCGCCGCCCGCATGAAGAGCCTTGCCCGGGTGGAGCTACTGATCCTGGATGATTGGGGGCTTCAGCCACTCGACGGCTACGCCCGGCACCATCTCCTCGAAATCCTCGAGGACCGCTACGGTCAGCGCTCAACGCTCGTCACCAGCCAGCTTCCCGTGGCCCGCTGGCATCAGACCATAAACGATCCGACCTACGCCGACGCCATCCTGGACCGCCTCGTGCACAACGCACACCGGCTCGAACTCGAGGGTGAATCCATGCGTCGACCAGCAGCTGCAGCCGCTTGACCAAGGCGCCAACATAGGTGACATCCACGACCAACGATCAGGCGCTTCAACTGAGCGCGATCAGATCGGAACGCTGCGCGGCATCAAATCGGAATGCCTGCGCGCGATCGTCGGAATCCGCAAGCAGTCGCTTCAGCTTGGCGTTCTCGTCCTCGAGTGCCCGCAGCCGCTTGGCCTCCGAAACTTCCAGACCGCCATACTTGGCCTTCCAGTTGTAGATCGTCGCTTCCGACACGCCGTGGCGACGAGCCAGGTCGGCAGTCTTCGCGCCAGCCTCCTGCTCCTTCAGCACGCCGATGATCTGCTCTTCTGTGAACCTTGCTCGCTTCATTCGTCCGTCCTTCCATCAGGCCAGACTCTAATCAAGCTTGGAGGAAAAGCCGGGGGTCACGTCAAAGCGGCAGTGAAACCTGAAGATGGGACCACCACCGTTGCGGCGCAGCTGCCTCAAAAGGCGGTTCGATATCTTCAGATACGCGGCTGCCTGATCGGTATTCAGGAATGGCGAACCGCTCTTCGCGCGCTGCGCCCTGTCAATCTCGCTAGATCTTTCCATGATGTCCCTGCCTGGTTTTGCGCGGCGGCACCGTGCCGCCCGCGAGGGACATTCGATCTGAGACAGAACACGGCGCTCAGGCAGGGTCGGAAACGGCTATAGCCAATTCCGACCCTCCCTCCGGGGACACCCGGGAGGCGTGACGCTGACGGCGCCGTCGATCGGCAATTGCGTACAGGAGCCGCGCCGAAGGCTCAGCCGAGCGCTGAACTGCCGGCGAAAAGGATTAGGATTTGCGAGCAGCATCGCCCAGCGGACATATCACTCCGCTGTCGGGCTACGCTTGATGACAGTCCAACAAGTGACCTTGTGATTAGCGCCTTACTTGCTGCCCAGCCGACGCTCGGCGACCATTTTGACCTCAGCCTGAAGCATTTCGACCCGCTCCAGAAGCCATTCGAGCTCGACATCACGTATCACGTAATGGGGTGAATAGCGGCCCTTCACATAGGCCTGTTGCAGCAACTCGTAGCAGCGACGGGCGAACTTGGTATCGCGGGGCCATACGGCGATAAGATCACGGGAAATGTCCTCCGCACGGTTGCGCAGAAAATTAACGTTGTGCGATTTGGGAGAGTATAGTTTCAGGACGAGAAGGACCATGTGATAGAAGTGCTCGGTCGCCTGATGCAGTTGAAAAACTGTTCGGTTATGGTAGCCTTTCGACATGCCAAACTTGGCGAACTCAAGAAACTCGGTGCCGCTTTCGAACCACTGTCTGTAGTAATTCTCGGCCTCGACATGCGCGAGGCCGGTGTCGAGCGGCTTGGGCGCCTCGAACTGTTCCGCTGCAAGTTCGTAAAGTACGATGCCCTCGCGCACGACATCGACGAAGAAGGGACGTCCCCGCGACAGCTGGAAGTTCACGTCCTTCATCGAATGGACGACCAGACCGACCGGGGCGGACAGCCGTTTGGCGATATCGTATTCGCGGTTGAGGTGATCCTTGGCCCTGCCCCAATATTCCGCCTCATCGGCGAGGCGCTCGTCGTTGACGACGACGAGAATGTCGTAGTCGGAGAAGTAGCCGCCGATCGGATCGGACACCCAGTCGCCGCGCGCATAGGAGCCGTAGAGGATCACTTTCATGATCCGACCCTGGCGCTTCCACCCCTGGGTGGCGAGCGCGAGAACGTCCTCGAATTCGGCAAAGATGATCTCGACCACGCGCTTCAGATCGGCGCGCTTCTGCTCCGGCAAATGGTCGAGATCGGTCTTCATAATCAGCTGATTCTAGACTAGTTTCGGCCAGGAACAACCGTTCTGTCTACCCGCCCCCGGATGACCGGTGAGCGCTCGTCGTGCCGCGAAACCCCGCGCCCGGAGGCGCGGGGGGCGGAACCTTCAGTCCGCCGGGTTCCAGATGATGGCGAAGCTGTCTTCATCGTCCCGTCCGGCGGCGCGGCCGAGGTTGGCGTAGAGCCGCCGGGGTCCGAATTCCGGGGCGGCGAGGCTCAGCGATACGTAGTCGTTGCCGGAAGCTTCGCTGCGGCGGATCCAGCCTGCCCCGACTTCGGCGCCGCCGCAGGTGACGCGGTAATCGGGCTGGGTGTCGCCGGACTTGGCGGCGTTGGGGGTGATTTCGATCTCGGTGCGGATCGAGAGGGTGCGTAGCTGGCCCTTGAAGCTGCGGCCGTCGCGGGTGACATATCCGATTGCGGGCATCTTTCGTCTCCTTGAAGCATTCGCCGCAGAGCCATTTCCGGGCGATGGGCAGACCTTCGGGGACGGTTGCAGCGGGCATCCGAACCGCCAGGCCGCAGCGTCAGCGAAGGACCGGAAGACATGGCCTTATTTGGAGCGAAGCGGCCGCGAGGAGCCTGCCTCAGGGCAGGCGGGGAAATAAGGACGGGTCGATGGTTTCGGAAGACCGCGACCGTTCCAGGTCGATGCCCCTTCAGCCGGAAAGGGCTCTGCGGTGATCTGCTTTTCAGGGGAGACGGACTTGCCCGCCTGAATATGTCACCCGCGACGGCCACAGCTTCGATGCCGGAAGTGAAGCCCCTCTCGGTCCGCACCGAGATCGAAATCGTCGCGTCCCGCCACGTCCTAGGACACCCTTGCTGCCCTACCCGCACCGCCTGTCGGCGACGAGGTTTCGGGCAGGCTGGATCCGCCGCAGCGACGCCTTGTCAGCACGGTTGCCGCCACGAGCCTTGCCGCCCCGGAATTCGGACACCAGCGGCTCATCCGCGCCTCTTTTCGCGCTGCCTCCCGGGACGATGAAGACGCGTCGGCCCGCACTGTATCCGGTAGACCAAAGGTCCGTCCCCCGCGCCTTCGAGAGCGCGCTTCCGCCGCGAGGACCAGGCGTTCAGTCGACCAGGATTTCCTCGGGCGGCAGCGGATCGGGCGCGCCGTTCGCGAGGTAATCGCGCACGATGTCCGCGGCGGCGAGCGGCGTCAGCCGCTCGGGGGCGTGGCTTAGATCGCCCAGCTGCCACCATCTGATTTCGGTCACGAACCGCGCCTCGCGGGGATCCAGCATCCGGGCATCGAAGCGCTGGACCGGCACGATGCGGTACTCCTCGCGCTGGGAGAGCCGCCTGCCGTCCCAGTCGAACGTATGGTGGCGCAGCCAGACCACCGGACCGGGCTGGCAATGCACGAGACCGAGTTCCTCGCGCAGCTCGCGCCGCAGGGCATCGGCAGGGTCCTCACCCGGCTCGATCCCGCCGCCCGGCATGACCCAGAACGCTGAGCCGACCGGCGGCCGGATGAGGATCAGGAGCACTTCGTGATCCGGGGTAAGGAGAACGGCGCGCACCGCGCGCCGCTCCGTCACTGCACCAGGGATCGCATCGTTATCCATGCCCTGGCCCGTGCCACCTGAGGGCGTGTAGCGCAATCGGCAGATGATCCAGGGCCAAGCAGCCGCGCGCCCGGGCGCCGCAAGGTGCACGGGCGCGCGAAAATTCTCCCCTTTTCCGCGCAGGGAAGTTGATCCATCGGCATCATCCCGGGTGCTGCAGGGATCCGATCCACCAGCGCGCAATCGTTCAAGCAAACCGGCCCCCGCAATCGCAAAGCCCGGCAGGTCCTGAAAGGTCCTGCCGGGCTTTGCCGGATCACGCGGCCTGTCGGTCGTCCGCCTGATCCGGAGCAAGGCCGTCACCGGTCACTCCGCAGGGCACGGGAACGCCCAGCGGATCATCGCCCGAACCGAAGGTTTCGCCGCTACCAGTTTCTCCGGCGCCCTCCTTCGTTTCGCCCATCAGGGCCATGGCCCGGGCATGGGCGTCCACCGTGCCGACGCCGCCACGCGAGGTATAGGCAGTTGGCGGGAAGGCCATCCAGCGCGGTACCCAGCGTTCCTTCTTCGTCCGGCCGCCTTCGCCTGCCAGATGCGCGCGGGTGATCGCTTTGAGCGTTTTGCCCGTCTCGCGGGCATTGGCGCAGGCGACCTGTTCGCCCGCCACTTCCGCGAGCATCGCGAGCAGCACCTCGCGGTCGCGCAGGCCCTCGAGAAAGGCATCGTCCGCTTCCCACCAGTCGGCCATCGATAGGCCCAACATGGTGCCAAGCACCTCGATTTCCGGAGTACCGGCTGCCAAAGTCTCGCCCATGACGAGAGCGAGAATATCGAGCACTTCGGCATCGGGAAGCGATACGAGACGGGCGAGCAGCTCGCAGATATTCCGGCCCGATGCGCCATAACCGTAGCCGCTGGAGGTGACCGTGGCATCCTCGGCGTCCAGCCCCAATATCCCAAGAACCTCGCGCCGCCGCGCGTCGAACACCGCCTCGGCGCGGCTTTCGTCGAGGCTTTGCCGGACGGCATCGCTCTTCACCGCTTGCGGCTCGGGCCGGACCGGCCACAACGCCGACCCGGCGACCACATGCGCGACCACCAGCCGCAGCGCGAGAGCCGGACGACCGAGCAATTCGGTCCGCACGGCGGCATGCCGGTGGAGGTTGACATATGTCTGCGTGAGCGAGGTGAGTTCGGCGCGCACCGGGCCGGAACCGCCGCCGCTGCCGTCCTCGCCTTCTCCGCCCTGTCCTGCGTTCCCGCTCTTGGCAAGACGGGCCGCTTCCTTGCGCAGGAGATAGCCCTCGTGAACGACGACTTCGCCATTGTCCCGCACATCGAGATAGACCCGCCCACCCTTGCGCTTGGCGGTCTTCTCGTATTCCCACGCATGGAAATGCTCCTCCGGCGGGATGACGACGGCGGCGCTCCAGCCCGCCTCGATACACGCCGCCCGGCGCGCTTCGATGGCGGCGTTCTGCAAGGCCCAGAAGCTCTCACTTTCGGCGAAATAGGCATCTTCGCCGAAGAGGTCGGAGACGACCGCAAGGCCGCTGCCCTCGACATCGAACAGCGCATGCCGGGTCGGGATCGACGCTCCGCCCAGCAGCCACGATTTCAGCGAATGCCCGCGCGGGGCATAGGCATCGGGATCGTCCACCAGCACGAGCCAGCTTTTCTGCTGGCTTTTGGAGGCGAGGGTCAGATGCCGGATGGTCGCGGCATCGATTTCCCCGCGCCGATACATCTCGCGGATGGGCGGGAGAAGATTGCCGAGCGCCAGCGCGCGGCGCACGGCGAGGTCGGGCAGGCCGAAGGTCGCGCCGATCTCGGCAATGCCGCGCCCTTCCTTCACCAGCCGGGTGAAACAGGCCCAGCGCGAGACCTCATCGGGATCAAGCCGGGCGATGTTCTCGATCAGCGAGGCCTCGACGGCGCTGGCATCGTCCGCATCGTCGAGCACCGCGCAGGGCAGCAGGAGGATTTCGGGATCGTGCTCGCCGGTTTCGGCTGACGCCGCCTGCCGCTCGGCAGCGACGATGCAGGCGGCATGGAAGCGCCTGCTTCCGGCAACGATCTCGTAATGCTGCGTGTCCCGGCGGACATGCGCCTGCGGATCGGCGGCCCCGGCTGCGAGATGTCCTTCCGGCGGTGCACAGGGCCGCACGAGAACCGGCTGGAGGACGCCGCGCGCCCGTACAGTGGGCAGGATGTCGGACACATCGGGAGCCTTGCGGGCATGGCGCATGTTGGACTTGCTGACGGCAAGGTTGCCAAGGGCAATGAATTCGAGTTTCATGGATAGCACTCCTTAAGAGAGTGCCGGTCCGTCCTTCAGGTGGAATGGTCGGACGGACCGGCTTTCAGATGGGCAGGAAAACGCCTGCCCGCGTCATCGGCCCCTCAGCGGGGCAGAAGGCGGATGGCCGACGCGTCCTCGCGAACGAGACGGCTCAACAGTTCGGCGGCATCGGGGATCGATCCTGCAAGGCGCGATGCCTCGGCCCAGACCGACAGGCGGCGCCGGGTGGTGAAGACGAGGTCGCGGGCGATCTTCATGCCCAGCGGCAGATCGATGGCCTCGATCTCGCGCAGCGAGAAGATGCCGAGTTCAGGGCACCCCAGACCGAGGTCCGCGAGCCCGTAGAGCGTATCGTCATCGGGGTAGATTTCGCTGACCAGCCAGACCGCGCGGCCGGTGGGATTGAACAGCCGGACCAGGGGGAACAGATCGAAGCGGGGGTTGCGCAGGCAATGCTCGAAGTTCGCGGCGAGCATCGCGCGGATGCCGGGAGACAGCAGGGTCATGACACCGCCCTCCCCGCATCGGTTCGCGAAGCCGGTTCCGTTGGTGCATCCCTGTCCGTCCGCGAAACGGAGCCGGGACCTGCCGCGATATCCTCCGCAACCTCGCCGTCCGCTGCGGCATGGCGCGCCAGCAGCCAGTCCGAGGCCTTGCTGGCCATGGAGGCGGCACGGAAAATCGCGCGGGCATCCTCGCGAAGGACGTCCAGCCATGCGCCGATGTAATCGGCATGGCGAACTGTCGGAACGATGCCGAGCGAGGCGCAGAGAAAGGCCGAACCCATTTCCGCGACGAGTTCCTCGCGGGCATAGTCCTTCGACCCGAAGCCGTTCGTAAGGTCGCGTCCGAGCCGGGACTTGTGGCCGGTGGCATGGGTCAGTTCATGGAGACAGGTCCGGTAGTAATTGACCTGATCGTGAAAGGCCTGCTGCGGTGGCACCTGCACAAAGTCGGCGCCGGGAGCATAGAAGGCCTTGTCGCCCCCTATCCGGAAATCGACGCCGCTCGCGGCAATGAGCGCCTCGGCCACCGGCACGATCTCCCGCTCGGGCAAGGCGACCGGCTGCGGCATGATATCGTCCGGCAAGCCCTCGCACTGCGCGACATTGAAGACGGTGAAGCGCTTGAGGAAAGCAATCGACCGCGCCTCGCCGCCGCTCTCCCGCGCCCGTTCCTTTTCGGTTTCCGGGGTGAACCGGTCGGCGTAGACCACCTGTGTGCCATGCTCGCCCTTGCGCACGTTGCCGCCCGCCGCGATGGCCTGCCGGAACGTCAGCCAGCCGGGACGCTCCCAGCCGGAGGCAAGCGCCGAGGCCCAGAGCAGGAGGATATTGATCCCCGAGTAGCTGCGCGACGTCAGGGCATTGCGCGGCAGGCACGGGACAGCCCCGCTTCCCCCCGCGCCGCCGCAAGCCGCACTGCTCCATGGCTGGACCCAGGGAATGCGCCCCGCTTCCAGCTCGGCAATGATCCGCGCCGTGACCTCGTCATAGAGCGAGAGCCGGGTCTCCTGCTTCCCGCGCCTGCTCCGGCCATCACCACAAGAAACATTCCCGCGCTGGCCTTCCTGACGCCCCGCCCGGACCTCTGCGAGGTCACAGGCCGAACTCCCGACCTGTCCGGGGCATGAGGAAATGCCGCCGGAGTTACCCGCAGAATTATCCCCACCGTTATCCGCAAGGTTATGGCCCTGATTATGAGCAGGGTTATCCACACCGCCCCGACCGCCCCGCCCCGGCTTGCCTCGCGTCCGGGTTTCGCCCCCGAGAGCATCGGCGCTGGCCCCTTCCCTGCACCGGTCGCAGCCGGCATCACCCCGAACCTGATCCTGCGGCCCCGCGCATTGCGGGACCTTGCGATTGCTGCGCATGTCTCACCTCCTGCACTGCCCGAAAAAACCCATCATGGGCCTCCCCCGAAAAGGCGGGGGGTGGGCGGCCCGGACGACCGACAGGGCCCGCATCAAGCGGCGCCTGCACCTGAAAGGCCGGAACGGATGTGGAGGAGCCGTGACGAAGGAGCGGCTTGCAGGGGCCGATGGCGGGCCCAGACGGTTGTCGAGCCCACACCCCGACTTGATCGGGAGAGGCTCACAAATGAAGCCGCGCGCGGGCGCAGCCCGCGCGCGTCAACATCGAGGCGGGGCATGCCCCGCCGACCACCACTTCCACCTTTTCGCGTCAGCGATCGAAACCGGCAGGCCGAGACCCACAAGGGGCTCGGTGCCTGCGCGCGGGCGTCAGGGGCGATCAGCCCGCCCGCGCGCGGCATGGAGCGCGGTCAGGCCGAAGGCTTGAGGCGCGGTGGTTCGCATCCATAACGAAATCATGGTGTCGCTGTCTTGCTTCCGACAGCCTTCATCATCCGACTAGAGCTGGAACGCCTGACCCGGCGCCAGGACGTTCGAGCCATTGCGTCGGATAAAGTTCTCAGCCCTATCAGGCGATCACATCTTACGATTAACCGGGCGGTTCCACCCGATCAGACTCGCCCTCAGGCCCCGCTCCAACCGATTGGCCAAAGACAGCCCAGTTCCTCCCCCGCCGCCGAATGCGCACTATAGCACGATCAGGGCGAATCAGTGCTCACGACACGAATGCCGTCGGTTCCGGACGCCCCGGAGCCGGCGCTTCCTGTGAGAGAGCCGGAAGCAGAAGCTACCAATGCGTCATGCTCGGCAAAGACGCGTTCAATCTCCGCACGCTTGTCGAAGATCATGCGTGCCACGCCGCTGGTCATGCCGCCCTCATCGCCAACCCGCCCGAGCACGGCGGCCAGGTCCTCCAGCGTCGCCTTTTCCAGACTGCTGTGAAGCCCGCCTTTCGAATCGCGATAGGCTACGCATTCAAATGCCATGGTTCTGCTCCCGCATTTAGCACGAGGGAACAACCTCGCGAGGACGTGCGATGTTCCGGGGGATGCGGCAAACGCTTGCCGGGAAAGGGTCGTACGCACCCACAGGAAGCGATCGAACAGCGCGTTCGCCGGGAAGCGCTGCAATATTCTCGCCCGCACATCCCGCGCCAGCGACCCGATTGGTTTAGCAGTCAGATCCGAAAAGGCCGCCTCGCAGGACAAGCTTCTCTGCGCTCGGTGTGCCCGGGCGCGCGTCCGCCACCAACTTTCAGGAATCCAGTAGCCAGCACAGCTGGGTGTTGCCGTCTCGCCAGAGAAGAGCGCGACCGCAAGCAGTTCCACATTCGGCCGTCTGCCGAACTTAGACTGCGAACCCGGGAAAGGTACAAGGATGGCCGCGGCCCGACCGACTCAGATGCGGTCTTGGCTGGCACAGTTCAGTGTCAAAGTCGCCTTTCGCGCATCGGCTCGAGGATAAGCCGTCGCAACGGACGCTTCGCCGCCCGCTGGAACCTCCGCAGCAAAAGAAGGCTGCCTCAGCAAGCCGTCTGCCGGTTTCGTTCGGCCTGCTTGTCTTCGGTAATGAGCGGATTTTCCTGGCGCCCCATGGTCCAGTTCTTCCCGAGGCGAACGGTTGCGTTGGGTGCGCACCAGATCTCGCCCGAGCTATCAAGGGCGGTGACCCAGATGAGATTATGCTCCTGACCGTAGTCGATCATTCCGATCGCATAGCCGTCGCCCTTGCCGACGACGTGGAGCGGGATTGTGGGGTTGAGCTGCGTGAACATTGGAAGCCTCTGGATGGCTACAACAGCGCCGGCGCACCGGAGTGCGCCGGCTCCTGTTCGGCTTATTCGGGCTTGCCGGTGCCCGGTTCGGACGTCTTGGGCTCCTTGCCGTCTTCGATGCGGCCTTCGTTGCGCAGATCGCGGCCTTCCTGAGCCTTGCGCTGGCCTTCCGGAGACTTGTCGTGCTCGTTCAGCTCTTCCTTGATGTAGCCTGCGGCTTCCTTAGCTTCGCCCTTGATGCTCATCGTTCTCTCCTTTGTCGTTGCCGCGATTGCCCGCGGCGACGATGTGTAAAGGCTCCAGAACGAATTTGGCTCCAAAGTTCAAAAGGCCCCGTTCCGCCGTGGTTTCGCCCGCCGTAAAGCGACCGGAACGGCTACGCATGTTGCTCAGCGCCACTCCATCGAGCCCGCATTGCCGGACCAGTGCGCGAAGGCGTCCGCTATCATCCGGCAAGGGTGACATGAACCTGCTGCAGGTCGCCATGTTCGATCCTGCCATCCTGCGCTTGGGGACGTGGCTGAGCCGCCTATGCCCGGCAGGTTGGGATTAGCAATTGCAGGGACTCGGATCGCCGCCTCGACGTCTGCCGGCGACGCCTTGAGCGCGAATAAGTGAGCAACGTATCGATGAGAATGTTGAGCCCGGACGGCACCACAAGCACCTCGGCTATTGATAAAAGCCACGCAAAATTAAAATTCTGAAAGTCAGCGGCACAATTCCGATAGCGGTAAATCAATATGCAAAGGAATGCAGCGTCCCTAATTAATACAACTTAACAGCCATTTTAATAGATATGCTGGCCCGTCAATCTTGTACGCTGAGCGGACATCGATAAGGGATCCTCACCTGATCACATCTAAATTCACGTATCGAGGACCAACATTGAAGAAAATTATTTCAGCAATTGCACTCACCCTGATCGCGTCGCCTGCCCTGGCACAGGAAGAGAACACCGCGACCGGTATCAAGGCGGGTGTGATCGTCGGCTATGACAGCACGAACCTGAGCTATTATGATCTGGACGAGAGCAAGGGCGGCTTTCTCTATGGTGCGACCCTGGGCTACGACTATGATGCCGGTCCTGTGGTCGTAGGCATCGAAGGCGAGATTACGGGCGCTACGACCAAGCAAAGCTACGACAATCTGGTGTTGGCCGATGATCGCTGGAAGCTTTCGGCCGGCCGCGATCTTTACGTCGGTGCCCGCCTCGGCGTGAATGTTACGCCCACTGTTCTGCTTTATGCCAAGGGCGGCTACACCAATGCCCGCGCTGACCTCACCATCCGCTACGACAGCGAAAAATACAGCGAGCATGACAACCTCGACGGTTTTCGCGTTGGCGCCGGTGCGGAAGTCACCGTCACACCTGCCACCTTCGCCCGTATCGAGTACCGCTACAGCGACTACGGCAACTACCGCTATGGTGACGTAGAGAGCGAAATCGGTCTCTCGCGCCACCAGGTCGCCTTGGTTAGCGGCTTCCGCTTCTAAGCCTTCGGATGATCAGTTCGGGCCTGGACGAGAAGAAGGATTTATCTGGATTGCTCGTCCAGCCTGCGCTGGGATGCGCCATTTGTCATCGGCGCTATCGCCTGTCCTGGCACTTTAGAAGCAGCGGAAATCGGACGTTGATTGCCACCGAAATTCTCAATGGAAACTCGTAGGCTCACCGGGTCCCACCTCAGTGGCAATCAGCAGATTGGTAAAGCGCCACGTACTGGTCCGCCATGCGCTGAACGCTGAAACGCCGTTCCACGCTTCGCCGTATTTCAGCGCGATTCAATTGATCGACGTTCTCGACAGCGGCTACAGCTTCCTCCAAGCTGTTCACGAGAAAGCCGTTAACCCCATGCTCGATGATTTCCGGCATCGAGCCCCGCGGGGTCGCGATAACTGGAGTGCCACAGGCCATTGCCTCGACCACCGAAAGGCCGAATGGCTCTTCAAAATTGACGAGATGCAGCAGCGCTCGCGCACCGCCCAGCGCGCGTGCGCGGTCAGCGCCACCCGCGGCTCCCAGGAAGGAGGCACCGCCTTTCATAAGGCGTGGCTTCACTTCGCGCCCGAAGTACGCCTCATCCTGTACAATCCCGTAGAGGTTCAGGCGCCGCCCGGCCGCCTGAGCAACCTCGAGTGCCTCGCGCGCGCCTTTGCTGTGGTGTATCCGGCCGAAAAAGAGAAGATCGTTTGAACCTTTGGGATCAAAAGGGAATGCCTCCAAATCGATGCCATGGTGTATGGTGGCTGCATAGCGCAGTCCGGGGTGGCGATCGGCTTCGCTGATCGCCACGTAGTGAATGCGATCCTCGAATTCCTTATACATAGGAAAGATGCGCTCGGACGAGAAGCCATGGATGGTGGTTACGATTGGCGTTTCGACGAGCCTGCTAAAAGCATGAGCCGGGAAATCTGCCTGGTTATGAATGATGTCAAACTCGCCCGCGCGTTCGAACAGGTGCGCCAGGTGCCGGTACTCCCAGACTTTCGCGTCGATGGTTGGATCTTCAGAATAAGGTGCCGGCACGACGCCGCAAAGACGTCCCGAGGTCAGACTGTCGAGCGTCGCAAAAAGGGTAACGTCGACGCCGCGCGCGACCAGTTCTTCGGTGAGCAGGCTCGTGACGAGCTCCCATGGACCATAGTTGCGAGGCGGTGTTCGCCAAGCGATAGGAGCAAGCATCGCGACGCGCATGTCAGGTTTCCCTCCCGTAGCGCAGCACGAGCCCTTCGTCTGCCATCAGCGTTCCGTCAAACGGGCGGGTAGCAAGGGTTGATGCGAGCACCTCCGCAACGCCTTCCTGGAAGAGCTCGCATCGGCGCGCTTCCGACGCCAGGTTCAATACCACCCAAAGACTTTCGCCATCGTGCTCACGCACGTAGGCCAGCACGTCTCGAGCGCCGGAGAGCATGCGGAAAGAGCCGACGGACAAGGCTGGATGAGCTCGCCGCAGCGCAAGAAGCGAACGGTAAAAGTGCAGCATCGAGCCTGGATCGGCAAGTTGCGTCGCAACGTTGCGCTTCTTCCAATCGTCATTGGGCGGCAACCAGGGCTCTGCCGTGCTGAAACCTGCGTTCACGCGGGTGTTCCAAGGCATGGGGGTTCGCGATCGGTCCCTCCCGATGCCCAGCGTGGGCTGGCGAAGATGCTGGGGATCGCGCATGCGCTCGGGGGGAATTGTGACCTCCCCTATCCCCAGCTCGTCCCCTTGATAAAGCGTTGGTGTACCGCGCAGCGTCAGGAGAAGCATGGCTGCCACCCGGGCCTGCGCTTCGCCGATCCGCGCCGCAATCCGCGGCGCGTCGTGGCTTCCCAAGACCCAGTTGGGCCAACCGAAATCAGGAAGAGATGCCTCATAATCAGCAATGACCTCGCGAAGCCGCTCTGCTTCCCAAGCATTCTCGATCAGTTGAAAGTTGAAGGGAAGGTGGACTTGCGGCCTTTCAGGCGTGCCATACCAGCGAGAATGCCGCTCGTTCGGCAGGAAAATCTCTCCAACCAGCACTCGCTCGCCGTACTCGTCGACAAGATCTCGAATCTGCGCAGATATGGCGTGGGCCTCCGGCTGATCGGTGGAAAAAATCTGCAGGAGCCGGTCGCGCTCCGTTATCTTCGGAGTCCAATCGGGGTTGAGTGGATTGTCCGGGAAGGCTTCATGCTTGACGATGTGCCACAAGACATCGATCCGAAACCCATCCACGCCGCGATCCAGCCAGAATCGCAGAACGGCGCTCATGGCCTCCCTTACTTCAGGGTTACGCCAGTTGAGGTCCGGTTGATTCTTGAGGAAAGCGTGGAGATAATATTGTCCCGTCGCTTCATCCCACTCCCATGAGGATCCACCAAAATCGCTGATCCAGTTGTTCGGAACGCCGCCGTCCGCCGATGGATCGCGCCAGATGTACCAATCGCGCTTTGGATTTCGGCGCGCAGACCGGCTCTCAAGAAACCAGGGATGCTGGTCCGAGGTGTGGTTCGGAACGAAGTCGAGCAGAAGCTTCAATCCACGTGCATGCACTGCGGAGATGAGGCTGTCGAAGGCTTTGAAGTCTCCGAACAGTGGATCGATGCCGCAGTAATCAGCGACATCGTAGCCAAAGTCGGCCATGGGCGAAGGGAATATGGGTGAAAGCCAGATCGCATCCACGCCCAAGGCGGCCACGTAATCAAGCCGCGCCTCAATACCTGCCAGATCGCCGACCCCGTCGCCATTGGAGTCTTGAAAAGAGCGAGGGTAGATCTGATAGATCACGCCGCGCTCCCACCACGGTTTCTCGCCCTCGTTCGCCATACGCATACCAAAGCGCCTGCGCGCCGCCAGTTCCAGTAGTGGCGAGAGGTCTCCGATCCGAGCAAGGACCTTACCTGGAAGAACTCGCCGCCGGTTCAAACACCATCCCGGTCACACAAAAGCTCGGCTGCCCTGGCTTTCTTTTTCGAGGGGAGCCCCGATGTTGCTGTCGAGTTCGCGAACGCCCACTCCATCTGCAGCTGTTCGCGATGATGCTCGCGAACGGCGGGCGCCAAGCGAAGTCAGGCCGCCTCGCCCGCTTGAGTGCGGCAATGCTCGGCTACGCAAATGGACTGTGATTTTCTCCTGCCGAGCCCGCGAACAACTATGCGATTGTTGCACTTGCGAGCGATACGTTGATCAACCCTACCGATCTCGCCTTTCAGGCTTCCTCTCGCACAACTCGCGTAAGCCGGCCTTCGCGCTGATCGGTTTTTTGATCGGCAGCATCGGAGGCTGTGGAAACGTACCGCTGGCTATCTCACTTCGATTTCGTCCTAAGCGTTTCGCTGCGTAGAGCGGCTGATCCGCAGCGGCGAGCCACTCCTCCACCGAAGATATAGCCGGTTCCATCTCAGCGATCCCGAAGCTGGCGGTGACCTTCACCACTTGGTCGCCCGGTAGCGAAATTGGGTGATCTTCAAGCTTCTTGCGAAACCGTTCGACGGCAACATGTGCCGCGTCCACGTCCGTCTCCGGCAGCAGCACGGCAAACTCCTCGCCGCCAAGCCGTCCCATGACATCGGCATCGCGCTTGAGGTCGGTTACGAGGCGCGCCACTTCGCGCAACACGCAGTCTCCCGCAGCATGGCCATAAGTGTCGTTCACAGCCTTGAAGTGATCGAGGTCTGCCAGCACGAGTGTACTGGGGCGGCTATAGCGATGGAATCGGTCGATCTCTACCAGCGCGCGCTCGGCGAAGGCTCGCCTGGTGAGGGCACTGGTCAAGACATCGCGCTCGGCGATCCTGCGCAGTTCCAACTCCGTCTCGACGATCCGCGCGAGGTTTTTCAGCATCGTCACTTCGGTTTCGGTGAAGTGTCTCGGCTGCTGGTCGATCGCGCATAGCGCCCCGACGTTGTAGCCTTCTGGCGTTCTCAGCGGAACGCCAGCGTAGCTGCGGATCTGGGGATCGCCGATCACCAAGGCATTTCCTGCAAAGCGATCGTCGTTGAGAGCATCCTCGATCAGGAACGGCTGCGTCTCCTTGATCGCGTGCGAGCAGAACGAGAGATCGCGCGGCGTCTCGCGGGCTTCGAGGCCAGCCCTGGCCTTGAACCACTGGCGATCGGAATCCACGAGAGACACGGCCGCGATGGGAACGTTGAGGACCGAGCGCACCAGGGAGACGATGTGCTCGAACGGCTCCTCCGCTTCGGTATCGAGTATCTCGAGGCGCTGGAGAGCGGCAAGCCGCCCAGGTTCATCCTCAAGCATCGGCACACTGGTCATGCCCTCGTCTCCTTCATCTCCACGATTATCCTCTAATTACAACGTAAGGAGATCGCTCTCGAGTTCCAGCCCGGATCCACTATGATGTGCTCCACTGCGGTAGCTCCAACGAAGGCCCCGCCCCCCGATGGACTGGCGTCGTGCCGGTACCAGCGCCGCCGCGATGCCGTGCGCGCCAACTACTTCATGGTAGAGCGGGCGCGCGTAGATGATGCCACAGCTTCCGGGACAAGCTCGACAAGGCTGCCGCGGTGTTCCGCAATCGCCGGCACGCATGTCATCGGAGCAGACCGACCACCTGATGACGACCGCGCGACAGAAGAAGGACGATCTTGGGGGCTCCGCGCAAGATCGTTTGCCTTCTCTTGGCCCCGATGACCAAGAGAGCGCGCTGACGAGGCAACAGCCAACACCGCCGATCTAAGACCCGGACTGGAAAAGTCCCCGCCGTCTGAAATGATCAGGCGGCGGCTTGCATCCTAACGCTGTGTGCGGCCAGAGAGTGCATGATGCAGCTGGAAAATTCTGGACGCCGCACCGCGGAAAGCGGCGCGGTGACAGGCTGCAAGAGACGAGCTGTTCGTTCTTTGTGAAGCGATATGGAAAGAGGCTCAGGGCCTGCTGCGCTTGATTTTTCACCATCTGCGGCTGCGCCATAACCTCGTTTGATCAGAAAGCCTGCTTTCTGGCGCGGCGGCGCAGTGTTACCAAAGGCCTGCCGATGATCGGCGGCTGTGTCAAAAGCACTTTGCCCCGGAGTAGCGTCTCGAAAATGAACTAGCCGGCCACACTCATCAGAAAGCAAGCGAGACGCCATCCTGTCTCCGGGAGGTATGCCGATCCTGGCCCTCCTTGTCTGCCACAAGGCGTTTCGCACAAATGATGTTCGGGTGAAACCGGAAGCGATACCAAGACGAGCATGAAATTCGAGTAAAACAGCTGAAGTGCGCGGTATGTGGCAGCATTGTCCGGCCGGAGTAGGCCCTAGATGAAAAGGCCTCATCCGCCAGGTAGCTGCTTGTGAGAGCTCATTGAAGTCTGGTCGGACTTCGCAGCTTCGGGACCGTCAAGCGCCGATAGCGTGCCTCGACGAGGCTAAAAACGCCGAACAAGCTCAGTCCCGCTCCGATTATCGCGAGTATCCACGCGCCTTCTGGTTGCGCGCGCAATTCGGCGAGTGCGTCGCCCAAACCGCCTGCTCGGGACGGATCGTGCTGAAGTGCAGCAGAAATCAGCAGCCAACCGATCATAGCGAAAACCACCGCGCGAGCACCATATCCCAGTCTGCCGATCCACCTGACATAGGATGGAGCCGGGACGTCACCGCCCATTTCATCGAAGTTGGCCTTGTATGCCTTGATGGCCTGGGCCGCGGCTACGAGGAAAAGCCCAACGCCTACGGCAAGAAGCAATGCAACCCCGCCGGGCTTGTCGAGCAACCAAGCCGACCAACTTTGCGCGCTTTCGTCGCCCGGGCTGCCGTGGTTGGCAGGAGATTGCCGAAGCGCGAGTTTGCCAGCGATAACGCACAGCAAGGCGTTGGCCGCGCCGCTGACAAGGTAGGCTAGGCGCTCGAACTTGCCCTTACTCGTGCGTCCGCGAGCTTCCGGATCAAGCGCTCCCTCTGCCAGTCTCCAGAACGCATAACCCGCAAAACCGATCGCGCATATCGCCAGAATTCCATGACCCAGCTGGGTATCGCTCAAGGTGCCGAGCGCACCTTGATTGTCGCTGGGTTCAGCGCCGGAGAGAGAGGCATCGAACGCAAGCCACCCCACCAGGATATAGACCAGGCCGCGGGCCGCGAAACCGAGCCGGGCAAGCATTGTCATTCTATCGCTGTAGGTCATGGCATTCTCCCAACTCAGGTTGAATGCCCGTGCGCGGCCGACGTTCCGCAAAGCCTCTTTGGCTGGGAGCCGGCAGGTAGAGCCCAAACCACTCCCGCACCCCAAAAGCATGGAACACGGCCGAAATCCTGCGTACAATTCGGAATCGACTCGCTCGGTGTGACTGTGCGCCTTGCCAACTTCTAAACTATCCGGCGCGTGGCGGTGGCATGTCAGCCCTGATGCGCAAATGTGTCCTCAGGGAAGATGAGGGCAACCTTCCGATCGTAAATACCACCCGCCTGACCGGTACCGCCTTCACCCGCACGAGGAGCAGGGCGTGGCGAATGCGATCGACTCTCACGAGGAACAAAGTCGGCATTCGCAAATTTACTTTGAATCTTTTGGGAGGAGGTTTTCATGGTAGATACGCGATATGATCACACCGGCCGTAAGGGCGTTAACGTTTGGGTATGGGTAGCCGTCATTGCCGTTGTAATCGTTGGCCTGTTGTTTGCGACCGGATTTTGGAGCGCTGACGTAGAGGAAGGCGACCTTCCCGAAGTCAGCGTGAAGGGCGGAGAGCTTCCCAAGGTTGACGTGGACAGCAAGGAAGTCGAGGTTGGCACAAAGAAGGAAACGATCGATGTTCCCACCGTTGGCGTAAAGGACAATGGCGAAGATTAACTCGGATCCTGCTTTACTTTTCAGGATTTTGCCGCTTCATAATCGAGGCATCCTCGGCTGAGAGGAAGCCTTAGGGGTCTTGCGTCAGCTGCAGATGAGCCGCGACGACCCTCGAGGGCTTACAAAGCCTCGACCAGAATGCATCGGTCGTCAACGGGGGTGACGACCGATCTGGCAACGTATCATTGAGCTTCGCCAAATCGAAGTAAGCGCGAATCAAATCAACTACGCATCAGCCCGCGATAGCCGCCGGCGGCCATCATACTACCCTCCCGAACAAGACGCCGTACGCGCGAGCGCAAAGAATCGGAGCGACGGCCATCGGCAGGCTCATTGGCGTAAACGACCTTGGCCATTTCTCCGAGGCTCGCGCCGGCAACGAGCCCGTCGTGAACTCTGAGCATCTGGACTAGCCTCGCCATCTTAGGATCCTCTGGATAAAGAGAGGCCAGAAACCGCCGGTGGTCGCAGAAAGCAAGAAGCCGGCGCAGAGGAAGCACTCGGGCGCGTAACGTAGCGATTCCGTGGAGCCGGTAACGCAGGCATACAGGCCCGTTCCTCATTGAACCGGCAGTGACATCGAGCCTGATCCGCCGGCGCCCGTCGCTGATGACGACATGCTCCTTGCCGTCTTCGGCCCGAACAAGCGACAGCCACTCGGCAAATGCCGCCGGATCGATGGTGTCGTCGCCATCCCGCCCGGCCGGTAGTGCCTCGACCTCAATGGTTCCGGGGTCGATATCGGCCGACCAGATAAGCTGTGCCCCCGGGGCGGAAACCTCGGGATCCTCGGCAAAAGTGGAGCCCCCACGCCTGGGCGGCGCCTCCGTCCCATCCTGAGCGGGTGAGCTCGCTGGCGCGCGCATACCAGTCGATGTAGCCTTGATCGCGGCGCAGCCATTCCCAGGCAAGCGCGGCCCGATCTATACCGGCAAGACTGCGATAGGAATGAGGATCGCGCCAGTCGCGGGCGTCATGGCCTGCGCCGCGAATGCCTGAAGTGCCGCACCCAGCAGCCCTATTCATGACGATTTCATGACAGAATGTGTCTTGCCGTCGGAGCCGCAACTTATAGGATAGGCGTCATCTGCAATCGCGCTTCGTTTCCGGAACGAAGACCGGAGCCGAATGCGCCAGAACGGGCAAGGGACGGTTCGGCGCAAACTGGCGGCTTGAGACGCCGCGGCGAACCGAGGCGAAGCATGGCCTTCATAAAAACATACAGGAGTTTCCGGAACCGGATCGAGAACGCGGCAAACCTTGATGATTTGGATATTACCCTCGCCGAGATCACGAGGTCGATAGGCTGCGATTACTACGCTCTCGGCCATCACGTCGAACAGGGCGAAGTCAAGCTGACGCTGCGATTGTGCAATTACCCGCCGAGTTGGGTGCAGTTCTACGACGATAACCACCTTAGCGGCCGCGATCCTGTACACCGTGCGGTGGGTCGAACCCACGAGGCGTTTCTGTGGAGCGAGGCTGGTCAGTACATAGATTTCAGCCGCACCGACCAGCGGCACATGGAACTCGCGAAAAGGCACGGCCTCGGGGAAGGCTTCACCGTGCCGGCGCATATGCCGGGCGATATCCAGGCATCGTGCTCCTTCGCCGCAATCCCGGGCCGCAAGCTCGATGAGGACGGGCTCATCCTGGCGCGGCTGATCGCAGACGATGCGTTCAAGGCAGCGCGGCGGCTGATAGGATACAAAGAATTCATGAAGCAGATGCGAAGCGCGCCGCTGACCCGGCGGCAGCGCGAATGCCTCGCCTGGGTCGCGGCCGGCAAGACCGATTGGGAAATCGGCCAGATCATCGGGATCAGGGAGGGCAGCGTCCGGCGCCATATCAGCGGCGCCTGTGCCCGGCTTGGTGCGGTGAAAAGGCCACAGGCAGTGTTCCTCGCATGTCGCGTCGGAGCGATCAGCTATCATGAGGTTCGCTGCGCCCGATAGGGACGGAACCGCCCCTATCGGGCCGCGCCGGACGGCAGGCAGGATTGCGAACCCTTTTTTGGAGATTCGCGATGATCCACTGCCTGCCCAATGCACCCGGCGCCGCCGAACTGAAGGTCCTGCGCAGCATGTTCGAGGCGCGCAAGCGCGTGTTCATCGATCTGCTGCACTGGGACCTTCCGGTGATCGCCGGCCGTTTCGAACTCGACGAGTTCGACATGGAACCTGCCACCTATGTCGTGCTCAGCGGCGAGGACGGCGCTCACCGGGCGTCGGCCCGCCTGCTGCCGACCACGGGACCGCATATCCTGTCGGCGCTGTTCGCCGGCCTGTGCGAGGAGGAAATCCCGCGTGGTCCCACGACCTTGGAGATCACCCGCTTCTGCCTCGACCGCGGGTCTTCGGCGGCCCGGCGCCGGCGTGACCGTGACGAGCTGATACACGCGCTTGTTACATTCGCGCTGCGCAGCGGCATCGAGCGTTTCACCGGCGTCGCGGAAATAGCATGGATGCGCCAGGTCCTTTCGTTCGGCTGGCGATGCCGCCCGCTCGGGGTGCCGCGAGAGATAGGCAGGCGCACATTATCCGCGATGGCCATCGAGATCGACGAGGACACCCCGGCCCTGCTGCAGCGCTGCGGCCTCATTGCACCGTGCGCAGGGCGGGAGGCATACGATGTCTTCCACTGAACATCAGGCCTGCAAGATCGCGGAGGCGCTTCTCTCCAACGGTTTCTGCCGGGTGACCGGAGCGATGCCGGCAGAAAAGGTCGAAGCGATCGACCGCGATCTCGCGCCCGCCTTCGAGAATACGCCTTTCTGCGCCGGCCATTTCTACGGCAACCGCACCAGGCGCTTCGGGCGATTGCTGCGGCGTTCGGCGCATGCCGAGGCGTTTGTACAGCACGAGGCGATCCTGCAGGCGGCAGAGCACATCCTTGCTCCGGCCTGCGACACGATCCAGCTCAACCTGACGCAAGGGATAGCGATCCATCCCGGAGAGCTGGCGCAGATGCCGCACCGCGACCAGGACATGTGGAGGCTCGGCCCGGGCGCTGCCGAATGCCTGGTCAACGTCATATGGCCGTTCACGCCCTTTACCCGCAAAAACGGCGCCACCTGGATCTGGCCGCGTAGTCACGGTCCGGCCGCGGGCGAAGATCCGCCGGACAGCGAAGGGCTGCAGATCGAGATGGAACCGGGCGATGCGCTGGTTTTCCTGGGCTCGGCGCTTCACGGCGCGGGCGCCAACACCAGCGGCGACATCCGGCGCGGGATGATCGCGGGGTACTCTCTCGGTTGGCTCAAACCATACGAGAATCAGTGGCTTGCCTATCCGCCCGCGGTTGCCCGTCGGTTTTCCCCCGAGCTTGCCGCGCTGGTGGGCTACCGGCAGCACCGTCCGAACCTCGGTAACCACGAAGGGCTGTGTCCATCGGTCCTGCTCGGTAACGGCCCCGCGCCGGGCCGCGGCGCGGCTGACGCGCTGCTTCCGGCACAGGCGAGCGCTACAGCCGCGTATGCGGCGCGCCAGCGGAGCGGATGATGAACGCCGGTCCCCGCTCCTCGCAGGCCTACGACGATCTCAAGCGCCTGCTGCTGTCCGGAACGATCACTCCCGGCGAGCGGCTCGATCCGGCGAGGCTTGCAAACGATCTCGTCTCCGGTGTCACCCCGATACGCGAAGCATTGCTGCGGCTGGCAGGCGAGCGGCTGGTCGAGATCCGGCTCAACACGGGGTTTCACCTGCCGGTGATGACGGAAACGATCCTCATCGACCTCTACCGTCTGAACTTCGAACTGCTGCGCCTGGGCCATGCCGTTCCGGGAAGCAGGGACCCGGCTCTGCCGATGGACTGGCCCGGCGCCTCCCATGCCGATGGCGCCGCCGGTTTGTTCATCGCTATCGCCGACTCGTCGCAGCGGCCGGAACTTCTCGCCCAGCTCGTCATGATCAATGACCGGCTGGCGAGCGCCCGCGCAGCGGAAAGCCTGCTGTTCGATGACGTCGTGGAGGAACTCAAGTCAATTAACGACACGAGACATGACGACCGTAAAGCGTTCACTCGCACCATCAGAGCGTACCACCACAAAAGAATAACCAACGCACGGAGGTTAGTCTCGCTAATTTACAATACAGACTGAACTAAGAGGTAGATATAATCAGAATATAGGAAAACTATAAATTTTTTATAATCAGCAATCCGAGTCACCTTGTTTGAGTCGCAATATAGCGGCGCTTGAAGAAGGAGACTGAAATGGAACGCGAAGACACTGTCATCGACCTTGGCTCCGCCACTGCGGAAACCAGGGGCCCGATCGGCCAGGGCAACGATCTCGTGCTGGCTCTCGAGCAGCCGGGTCTCACTGACGACTGACCCACGAGGATGCGCGGCGGGAGCCGCGCATCCTTCTGCCCACGACATTCTCGGGGGAACGCATCATGTCGACTTCGCTGCGCAGAGGCCTATCCTTCTGCACCCTTGGAGACCGCATCGTCTTCCTGGACCTGCCCGCCGACCGCTATTTTGGCCTATCGCGCGAAGCGGAGGATGTTTTCAGGCGGGCTTTGGCAGGTCATCCGATTTCGCGGACTGAACGGGACATTTTGGTAGGGGCCCGGATCATCGACCCGGGCGACGCGCCGCTGAGCCTCGCCCCCTGCACTGCAGAAACTCCGCATCGCAGCGCGTTCGACCAGATGTCCAACCCCTTGCGCCGACGTGACGTCGCCGCCCTCGCTTGGCGCTTGCTCCATGCACGCGTGAGCCTGCGCCTGCGGGGCCTACCGGCAACCGCAGCGACCCTCGCGCGCTGCAAGGCCGCGGCGACACGGGATGGAGAGGCAGGCGCGGTTACCACGCGGCAGGCTCTTGCTGCGGTCGCCCGCGCGCAGGAGGCCTGCGCCCGCATGTTCGGCTCCCATGACCTGTGCCTGCCTTATGCGATTGCGGCGGCACGCAGTCTCCATGCAGCCGGAATTCCCGCCGATATCGTGATCGCCGTCGGCATGCCGCCGTTCCGGGCCCATGCCTGGGTTCAGTGGCGGGATGTGCTGGTCAACGAGCGACTGGAGATCGCCGCCCATTACACGCCGATCGCGGTACTGTGATTCAGAAATATCTCATCGCCATCGGGCTCGGTGAGGCGCGGCAACACCGCCTCCTCGGGCGCCTCCGCCGTGACGGCCTTTACGTCGTTCTGGACCGCCCCGGACTGCTCGCCGCAAGCAAGACGCCTTCGAAGGCAATCCCGATCGGAAAATCGGGCTGCATTCTCGGCTCGCTGTTTTCGCGGACCAGCGCGAAGCGAGTGCTGTCGCTGCCCGGATCCGAGACGGAGTACATCCTGGATAGCGGCGGCAGACACCTGCTCGGCAAGTACTGGGGTGACTACATCGCACTGATACCGCTTGCCGAGGGCCCGGCGGTACTGCGCAGTCCGTTCGGCACGCTGCCCTGTCTTTATCGCGCCGCCGACCAGCATGCGTGTCTGGCCTCCGACATCGACACCCTGCAGCTCGGTACGGAAGGTACATGGTCTGTCGACTACGACGCAGTTGCCCGGCAACTTGTGTTCGCCGACATGCGGCTGCGGGAAACCTGCCTCGAAGACGTCTGCGAGGTGCGCGGCGGCGAACGGGCCCATTTCCTTCGCGGAAGGGCCGAGCATCATGTCCTCTGGTCGCCGTGGGATTTCGTGATCGCGGGCAGAGCGCCGCCTGGCGCGCAGGAAGCCGCAGCAAAGCTTCGCGAAGAAACGATCCGCTGCGTCCAGGCGAAAACCGATGACATGGATCGATGCCTGGTCATGCTCTCGGGCGGGCTCGATTCGTCGATTGTCGCTGCTGCGCTGACCGCGAGCGGCCGGGACGCCCAATGCCTCAACCTGGTCGCCCCGGCATCGGCCGGTGACGAACGCGTCTATGCCCGGGCCGCCTGCGAGCGCCTCAAGCTCACCCTTGCGGAAAGGAGGATGGATGAAGGCTCACTGTTGCGGGACTTGCCGGCTACAACCCACCTACCGCGTCCGGTCGCCCGCAGCTTCGAACAGATGCTTTATCGGACCACCGGAGACATTGCAGAGGAGCTCGGATGCGACACGATCGTCGACGGCGGCGGCGGCGACAATGTTTTCTGCTCGTTGCAGTCGGCTTCGCCCGCCGCAGATTGCCTGCTTGATCGGCAAGGGCTGAGCGTGTTCCGGCGCACGTGCAACGAGATAGCGGCGCTCACCCATGCTTCGGCATCGCGGGTAGCGAGAAAAGCCGTTCGGCGCGCCTGGGAACGTTCGCGTCCCTACCGCTGGCCCGCCGCCGAGCAGATGCTGTCACCGAAAGCCATTGCCGCAGCGCACCGGCCACCGCTGCACCCCTGGCTGTCGGCCGGCAATCCGCCGCGACCGGGTCGGTCTGCTCAGATCGCGCAGCTCATCGGCGCCCAGAGTTTCATGGAGGACGGCCCCCACGGCGCGAAGTCGAATGTCGTGTCTCCGCTCGTGAGCCAGCCGCTCATCGAGCACTGCCTGTCGCTCGCACCATGGCAATGGATCGAGCGCGGATGCAACCGGGCCATTGCCCGTCGCGCTTTCTCGGACATGCTGCCGCCCGAAGTAATCTGGCGGCGCAGCAAGGGCATCCCGGACAGCTATATCGTGCAGCTTTACGAGGCCAACCGGGAGATGATCCGCGATCGGTTGCTCGGCGGTTTATTGGCCGGGGCAGGCGTGATCGATAATGCTGCCGTCGAAGCAGCTCTGGACGATCCGACTCCCTTCAGGGGACGAGAATGCAGCCGGATCGTCAGGCTGATGGACGTAGAGATCTGGGCCCGCGGGATCACGGGCTGATCGGCCCCCCTCTTTTCGGTGCCTTGCGCGCAAGCTCCCGCCAGCGCGCGTACTGTTCCCGTTTCCCGGGCACCGGATCCTGATAGCCGCGCAGCCAGAAGTTGAACCAGTCGATGGCGCGATCATAGACCGCGAGGCGGTGCGCCGGCTGCCACTTGTTGTGATACTCGTCCGGGAAAACATAGACTTCGAGAGGTTTGCCCGCCTCGGTCAGTGCGCCGATGGCCGGTAGCCCGAGCGACGCCTCCCGGTCCGCCAACTGCATGAGTATCGGGGTATCGATCTTGCGCGCGTTGATCGAAAGCGAGATGGGTTTCCAGTACTCCCGGTCGTTGTCGACCGAAGGCGGGACGCCCCGCCGCAGGATTTCCTCGCCCCATGCGAAGCCCCCGAGCACGGTCTGGGTCAACAGGTCGTCGCAGCATGTGCTCATGGCCGCTGCCTTGAAGCGGCGGGAATTGATCAGCGCGAACTCAATGGTTGAGGCACCGTCGCTGAGACCGCTGATGCCGACGCGTTCGGGATCGATCGTCCCGGTGGCCACGGCAGCATCGATGCCCGCCTCGATCGCAGAAAGCGTGTTCTTGCGATCGGCCCAGCCGTTCCAGTCGGTAGCGCGGCCCTGCTCGAATGTCCTTACGGAAGGGTCCTGGCTGCCTACGGACGGCGGGCGATCGAAGCTCAGCACGGCGAGGCCCTTCGCGGCCATGGGATAGATCGGATAGTCATCGCCGATCCCGCCCCTCAGGAAGCCGGCGCTGCGATACTGCACGACGACGAGAGGCAACTTGCTTTTGCCGTCGTAATCCGGTGGCAGCACGAGGTCGGCCCAGGCGGGATAGCCGCGATCGCTGGTGACCTTGAGCCGCGTGACCTTCCCGAGGTTCAGGTCCGCAAACTCCGGGTTCGGGTCGAAAATGAGGCGGCTGCGCCCCGACGCAAGATCGACCCCCATGATGCGTCGGGGCGTGGCGGCGTTCTCGCGGCCGCATATGAGTTCGTCACCTGCAAAGATGCATCCGGTCAGGGCATCGTTCGTACGCAAGATGGTGGTAAGGCGATTGCTTGACGGCACCCAGCGGTAGAGGACGAATTCCTCGCTGTTCCATCCTTCGCGGGCGAGGAAGACGACGGACTTGCCGTCACGTTCCCAGAACAGGCGGCCGATCTTGCCGGCGCAGCCCTCGGCCTTGCAGGCGATATCCCTGCCGCCGGGCAGTCGCGCCCAGACCCGCCGCTTGGCATAGGGAAGGTCATTGACCGGCGCTGTCCATGCCGATGCGCCGTTCATGGCCCGAGCGGCAAGCTCGTAGGGGGATCCCGCTGCCGGCGGCGGATTTATGATCCGCTCTTCCTCCGGCGTCGCTTGGCGAACGCTGGAACCTGCGAGTTCGATCACAAAGGCTGCCCTCGCCAGATCCTTTGCCCACGGCTGCGGCTCCCAGGATTGCATGGGCAGGATACTCTTGTCGTAAAGCCAGCCGGTTCGGGCTTCACGGACGATCCTTTGCCTTGCCGCGTCCCGGCCCGGCCTGGTGAAGTAGGCAAGCGCGCCGGAATCCGGGAGCCACGTGAAATTCTCGACATTGCTGCCTTCATGGGTGAGCACGCGGCTGCCGCTTCCGTCGGCCTTCGCGGAAACGAGCTGGACAACGCCGTCCACTTCCTTGCGGTAAGCGATCGACGTTCCGTCCGGCGACCAGGCGGGAACGATCGTGTCGGGAAAGCCGGTGACGATGTAGAGGTCGCGGAACACGCCCGCGAGGCGCGGGATCGCTCCCCCGCGGTCGATGATCCGCGGCGCGCCCCCGCCCCTGCGCGGCATGACCACCAGCGCCGAGCAATAGGCATTCGCCTTCGGATCGCCTCGGGTGATGACGAAGGCGATGCTGTTCCCGTCGGGCGACAGCGCATAGGGGCTCTGGGGATTCGAAATCACTTCGGTGTCGCCGACATCGCGGATCCGGGCGAGATCCATCGTGGTCATGGTCCGGCCTGATGCCCGGGACGACGACCCCGATGATGGCGCCGAAGGCGCCCCCGTTGACAACTCCGGCGACCGCAGTGCCTGAGCCGAAGGAAGGAGGTCGTCGCAGGTTGCTCGCGCCTGCCCCGCACTAGAAAGAGCGCCCGCCAGTGCGAGCAGGCTGGAAGAAAGCTTTACCATTTTTTGGACACCGTGAGGCTGAGGACGCGGCCGAAAGGCGCGTAGTTGGTGCTGTCGTAAGGGGTATCGGTATAGGCCCGGACCGCGATGGGGCTGGGCTTGTCGTTGAAGGCGTTCTGGAGCGAAGCGATCACCTCGATCCCGGCTAACAGGGCGCTTCGCCGGTTCGCGGGACTTAGGCCCGCGTCGTTCCGGTCCAGGTGGTAACGCAGGGTCAGATCGACCGGCGTCATGGCGCCGATCCGAGGCGAAGAAGCCGAGCGGATATCACGGACCGGACCGATGTAGTTCACCGCAGCGAGCAACGAAAACTGCTCGTCGCTCCATCCGACCTCGCCGCGGGCCCGGTAATGCGGCGGGTTGAAGATCGTCCCTGCCATCTGCGTGACCGCCTGCCCGGCCGCGATCTGCTGCCTGCTTTCGATGTAGCTGCCGTTGAAGGCGGTGCGCAGCACCCCTCTGCCCAAATCGAACTGATAGTCGGCCTGCACATCGACCCCTCGCACCGTCTGGCGTCCGGCATTGATGTTGGAATTGTCAACAATGGCGATCACCGTGGCCGGATCGTAATCGGCCCCGGAATAGTTGGTGAAGGTTGCCCCTCGGGCCAGCGCGTCTGCCTGCTGGGCAGGGTCCGGATCGCGCGTGACATAAGGGGCATAGACCGCGTTCGACAGCGACTGCGCGGTATAAGGGATCGGCGTGACGATCCGGTCGCGGTAACGGATCTCGAAATAGCTGATTTCAAGTTTGAACCCTTCGAGGGCCCGGGGATGAAGATCGAGCGTGGCCGACCAGTTGGTCGAGCGTTCGGGCCGCAGATCAGGATTGCCACCGGAGACCAGCAGGGCTGTTCCGCCGCCGTTTCCGCCCAGCACCGGGGCGGCGTATAGCAACACTGTCGCCGGCCGAAATTGCTCGTAGAGCGTCGGCGTGCGGTAGGAACGCCCCCAGCTTCCCTTGACCGAAAGATCCCTGGTCGGCGAATAGATCACCCCGAACTTGGGAGTTACGACTGAACCGACGCCGGGATAACGCTCGTAGCGCGCGGCAAGGCTGACATCGAGCTGCTCGCCGAAGGCGGGAAGCTGACCCGCGCCAAACACGGGAACGGCAAGCTCACCGAAGGCATAGTAGCTGTCCTGGGAAGCCTCGATAGAGGCACCGGGCGCCGAGCCCATTCGCCGGAAGTCATTCCGACGATATCCTCCCCCGAGCGCAGCCTTCACGCTGCCGCCGGGAAGTTCGACAAGCCTGCCGGTGCCGGAGAGCTCGATATTCCGGGTCGTGTTGCGATAGACGCCGGAGCTGGCTTCGCTCCGAGTTCCGCGGATCGTGTTCACACCGCCGAACGCGGAGCGATTCCAGCCATAACTGCCGCCCAGCGTCACCAGCCAGTCGGAAGGCAGCGCAAGGTTCAGCGACGGCGCCGCGCCCCAGGCCTCCGAACCTCGCGCGAAATCGACGCGGCTGATCGCAAGGTCGCCGGACGCATTGAGCGGCAACGTCTGTTCCCACCAGCGCTTGTTGTAGAGAAAGTCGAGATCGAAGGTGAGATTGGCGGCTAGATCCTGCCGCACAACGAGCGCGGCATTGTGGTGACGCAGATAGGGTGTCAGCGTGACCCCGGGGGTACGCGTTTCGGCGTAGGAGCGCTGACCCGCCTTGATCGGGGTTGTGCGTGCGAACTCGTACGCGGCAAGTACGCTTCCCGACTGCCAGGTCCGGCCCGCCGTGGCGCCGTACTGCTGCTGGAAGTTGCCGCCGTCCGTCGAACCGGCAAGCCGTGCACTCGCTTCGAGACCGTCGAAACGGCGACGAAGGACGATGTTGGCTACGCCTGCCACCGCATCCGAACCGAACAGCGCCGAGGCCCCGTCAGGAACCACGTCGATGCGCTCGATGGCACCGAAGGGAATGGCGGAGACGTCGACCCCCTGGGTAACCCCGGCATAGCTCATCCGCCGGCCGTCGAGCAGCGTCAGCGTGGCATCGCTGCCAAGCCCTCTGAGGTTGATCGACGTCCCGCCGTCGAGGTCGACGCCCCGCCCACCCGGAACATTGTAGCCCACGCCGGCATTCTGGCCGCCGCCGAAGTTCTGCGGGATCGCGCGCAAGACGTCTGCAACGGACGACTGCCCAGCATTGCGCATCGCCTCGCGCTCGTACGTGAGGGTTGTCGAGGCAATGGCCGCGCCGCGAATGCGCGTTCCCGTGACGACGATCCCGTCCCCGGCCCCGCCGTCCGGCTCCCGCGGCCCCACCACGAAGCCGGATCCGCTCGCGCTCGCCTTCAGTCCAGTCCCGACCAGAAGCACGCGAAGCGCCTCTTCCAGGCTGTAGTCACCATCAAGGCTCCGCGCACTGCGACCGGCGATTTCGGCGTCATTGGCGCTGATGTTGGCAGCGAATATCTGCCCGAGTTCGCGAAGCGCGCTCGACAGTGGCTGCGCCGGAATGTGAACCGGGTGCCGCTCAAGTACCCCGGCACTTGCCTGAGGCTGCGCCGCGACAGGGGCGCAGCATGCCATTGCGGCTGCAGTCAGGCTGCAGCACGCCAGAAAACGGTAACGCACTTGGTGACCTCCCATCCCGAAGAACCGCTGTTCGCTGGATCCTTCATGACGGGAACGGCCTGGTGCCGAATCTACCCTACCGCCTTTTTTGACTTTCTTCTGACCCCGGACGAACCAGAGCCAAGGTGCCCTCTTCCCGCGCCTGTACCACCAGGCCGAAGGTTAGCGCTGCCTGCCGGGCGAAGGCCTCCGGATCGGAGCGCCGGAAGGAACCGGTTATCCTCATCCCGGCCGCCGCGTCGCCTTCGATGACGACAGGGGTAGGACTGGTAAGGTTGAATGCCGCGACGGCGGCAACCAGGTCCATACCGTCGAACACGATCATGTCGCGCGGCCACTGAAGCGTTGCGGCAATGATGGCACGAGGTTTGCCGAGCGTCCCACCGGCAAACGAAATGCTTTCCCCGGCCTTGAGATCAACACCCCGCCTTCCCGCAAGGACGCTTCGAACCTCGACCGCGCCTTCAAGAAGCGAGACATCGGCGGCGGCGCCCGGCAGGAGCGCGACATCGAAGAGGGTACCATGCGCCTCGACACTGCCCCCGCCCGCCTCGACAATGAACGGCCTGCTCGTGTCATGGGCAACGGCAAAGCGTGCCCGGCCCGCAAGGAGCCGCAGCCGCCGTCCTCCTTCATCGAAGGCCACCTGCAGGCGCGCCCCGCGATCAAGGGTGACATTCGACCCGTCGGGAAGGTGAATGGTTCGGGGCGCCTCATCCATCGCCGCCGACACGAGCCGGTGGGAGCCCGCCTGCGCATCCAGACCGCCCGCGACCTTGATGGCCAGCATGGCGCCAACGCCGACAGCGAGGATTGCCGCTGCGGCCCATGCCCAACCCTGGGGTGCAAATTTCCGCCGTCCAACGCCTTCGAGACCACGGCGCTTGCCCGTCGCGGTATTGGCGAGGAACATCGTCGTGTCCCAGGCCCGTAGCTTCTCTTCATAGGCCTGCGCGCGCGCCGGATCCATGCGCCAGGCCTCGAAGGCGGCGCACGAGGCTTCCGCGTCGGGCCCGCGCATGACCGCGAACCAGTCAGCCGCTTCCTGCTCGATGCTCATTGCGGCACCGGCCCTGCTCCCGCCGCGACGATCACGGTTTCAAATGCCGCGACACGTGAGCGATCGCCTTGCTCATATGCTTCTCGATCGCTTTCACGCTCAGCCCGGTCCTTGTCGCTATCTCGCCGTAACTATAGCCGTCGAGCCGGTGCGCGAGAAATATCTCCCGGGTCCTGGGTTTCAGGCGAGCCATGATCGCCTCGAGGCGCGCGAGAGTATCCCTCGCTTCAAGGGCCGCAACGGTATCGAAACCCTCAAGTTCATCCACTCCATCGTCGTGGAATTCGGCGCAGCGCCGAACCGCCTGGCGCGCCTCGTCCCTGATCAGATTGATCGTCGCCCGCCTCAGGTACGCAGCCGGGGCGACGACTTCGAGCGGATCGTCCCTTCCTCGTCCGGCAAGCCGCATGAAAAGCTGCTGGACGATATCGGCGGCGCGGTCGGCCGAAGTATGACGGACCGCAAAACGCACGAGCCTGTCACGATGCGCGTGGTAGAGACCCTCGAGCCAGTCGGGATCACGCCTGACGAGCCGGTCCTCCGGCGGCAGGGGCTCGCCTTCGCAGATGACGCGCGTTTCCGCACAGTCTTCCGATGCCCGGTTCAGCCGCATGACGATGCCCGTCCAGCAACGTACGCAGCTGATGCACTCCGCCAGTTGCGGGCGCTCTCGTTGCCCATCTTCATGGGCTTTCTCCACACGGAGTTCACCCGGCCTAAACCGGACGAAGCCAACGTTTTGAAATCGAGTACCGGCGTCTTTAGCCACGAAGGCCTGGACATTCACGCTGGCGGCCCGGATGCTTTCGCGCCGAGCGATAGTTTCAAGAGGAAGTTGGCACGCCTCTACGCTGAAAATAAGCGCACGCCCGACACTACGCAGGTGCACTCACAATGCAAGTTCCGAAAGTACGGGACCCGGGCTGAAGATTCATTGCTTGAGCAAGTGCCGAGATCTTTAGCCGCATGCGGCCTGGACATACATCCCGGCAGCCCGAATAATCCATTCGGCCGACATTTCGCATCGACATAATGGAATGTTGGTCGCCGCATTGACAAAGTATCATCAGGGCATCTGCGCCAGGATTAAATCTTTGCAAGTTTCGCAGCACGCTGCCCAATAACGGCCTATTCGCAGCACATCTTCGTGATGCACACCAAAGCCCGCGAGCAGCGGCCGAGGGAAGCCCATTCAGACGCCACTGCCAGGACAGCCCTCTCTCGCCGAATAGAGGCCTTTGACGACACACATACCTTGTTTCGTGATCATTTCATCACGGCCGGAAAAAACCGCGATGTTACGTCTTATCAACGTTTTCCTATCTATAGAGAAGTTAACGCCCCGTTTGGCACATGATGTGAAACACGGCGGTCGTGACTGAGACGCCATCTCGTCTCGCCCGGCGCCTTCCTGGCATCGGAATGACTTCCTACGTGATGACAGGACAGAACACCGATGATGAAGCGCCTTGCGGCCGGCGGAACGATCATGATGATCGCACTGGAAATGCCTTCGCTGGCTTACGCCCAGACAGCTTCGCAGATCACCCCTCCGACCTTCGCGCCGCCACCGCCAAGGGTCGATGCTCCGATCGTCATTCCGCAAGGGTCTGGAGCGCAAGCGCCAGCAGGCGCCGAGGAAATCGAACTGAGCCTGGGCGAAGTCAGTGTCGAAGGTGCCGATCTCGACACCAAGGCCTTGGCCAACCTGCGCGAGACACTCGTCGGACATCCGGTCAAGCTGTCCGAAGTGTTCAGCGCTGCGCGGGCCCTGGAGGCGGATTTTGCCCGCCAGGGCCATGTGCTGACGCGCATTACCGTCCCGGCCCAAAGCCTTAATAAAGGTGCCACTCTCAAGCTGATAGCTGTTCAAGGCTTTATCGAGCGTGTCGATGTAACCGGCCTGCCCCGCCCCGTGCAGCGACGCATCGCGGCGACGCTGGCTGCGCTCGAAGGCAGCACGGACATGACCCAGGCCGATCTCGAACGCCGCCTGCTTCTCGCGGCTGACGTGCCGGGTGTTACCCTGCGCTCGACGCTCGCCGCCGGCGAAACGCCGGGCGGTACCGTATTGGTGGTGGAGGGAACCTATAGACCGACCAACGCCTTGCTTTCGGTAGACAACAGCCTGCCGAGCGCCCTGGGCGGCAAGAACTTCGCGATCGGAGTGACCTTCAACGGGGTGCTAGGCGCGGGTGAGACGGTCTATCTGCGCGCAGCGGGCATTCCCAACGTCACCCATGACAACAGCTTTCTCGATCCGGCACCGCGAAACCGGATGCTTGCTGCCGGAGCCATCGTGCCGATCGGCCATGATGGACTGCGTCTCAATGTCGAGGGCACGGATGCGCGAACGGCACCACGCCATGCAGACACCGCGCCCGGATTCGGCACGCACTTCAAGCGGCTTTCGACGCGCCTGAACTATCCTTTCATCCGCAGCCGCGCTCTCAACCTCGTCGGCGAAGTGACCTTCGACGTCCAGAATGAACGGGTGCAGATCATCGATCCGCTGACATTGCCGATCTCGCTCGACCGCCTCCGCGTGCTGAGGAGCTCAATCGACGGCCGCGCGGCCTTGCCCAGCAACGGCATGGCCCGCCTGCGAGTGGAGTTCTCGTCCGGCATCGACGCGCTGGGCGCCCGCTCGGCGGCAGAAGCCACTCCGGTCCAGCCGCTTTCCCGCGCCGGGACCGATGCAGACTTCCAGAAGCTGACCATCGATGCCGGGATCGATCAACCTGTTGCGCCGCATCTTGCGCTGTCAGCGAACGGCCGCGCGCAAACGGCGTTCGGGCAGGTGATGGCCAATGCCGAGCAAATCGGCATTGCCAGCGCCGACGGCCTCTCCCCGCTCTATTCGGGCACGCTTCAGGGCGATAGCGGTTATGTGGTGCGCGGAGAGATTCTCGCTCCGTTCGATCTCGACACGCGCGGCATGTTCTCGCGCCTGGCCCCCTACATCTTTGCGGCGCATGGCGAGGTCCATCTGGAGCGCCCCACCGTGGTCGAACGCAGCAATACCGGCGCAACTGCCTATGGCCTCGGCCTGCGCGTGAACGGCCAGACAGCCGGCGGCAGCGCCGGCGTTTCCGCCACATTGGAATATGGCCGCGCCAAAATCGAGGGAATCCGCCGCGAAACCGACCGCGTCTCCTTCAGCATCCTGACCCAGTTCTGAGGACCAGAACCATGAACCGCAATTTCGCGCTCGCCCTGCTCGCTTCCACCGCCCTGCTGCCGGTCACGGCCAAAGCACAGCAACTTCCGAGCGGCGGCCAGGTCGCCGCCGGCAACGCTGCCATCAGCGCCCCTTCCGGTGGCGCCATGACCATCACCCAGGGCAGCGACCGCGCCGTCATCAACTGGCACGACTTTTCGGTTGGCGCCGGCGGACGGGTCGACATTCTCCAGCCCAATGCCGGTTCCGCCCTGCTCAACCGCGTGACCGGGGGCACCAGTTCCACGATCGCCGGACAGATCAATGCGAACGGTCAGGTGTTTCTGGTCAACCCGAACGGCATCCTCATCACCCCCACCGGATCGGTAAAGGCGGCAGGCTTCGTCGCCTCGACGCTCGACCTCGGCGATGCGGAGTTCATGCGCGGCGAGATCAACGTCTTCGGGCGGGGCGGATCGGTCACAAATCAAGGAACCATCTCGATCGTCAAGGGCGGCTTCGCCGCGCTGATCGGCGGCAAAGTGGACAACAGCGGCCTGATCCTGGCGCCGCTGGGCAAAGTAGCGCTTGGCGCGGGCACCCGTGCGACGCTCGATCTGGAAGGCGACGGTTTCCTCCAAGTCGCCCTGCCCGCGAGCGACAGCGGCATCACCATGCCGGGCCGGGTCGTGGCCGACGGCGGCGCGGTGGTCATCAGCGCGGCCCAGGCCGTCGATGCCGCGCGCTTCACGGTCAACCTCTCGGGCGTGATCGAGGCCAAGGGCTTCGAGAGCAAGGGTGGCACCGTGGTGCTGACCGGCGATGCGATCGCTCTCACCGGCGCCAGCATCGACGTGTCGGGCACCCATGGTGGCGGCAGCGTCCTTATCGGCGGCGAGGCGAAGGGCCAGGGCAAGCTTGCGCACGCCCAGACGCTGAGCGCCGATGGCGCCAGCAGCATCAAGGCCGACGCAACCGGTGCCGGAAACGGCGGCGAAATCGTTCTATGGTCGGACCGGCGCACCGACTTTGCCGGCAGGCTGTCCGCCCGCGGCGCGGGCATCGGCATCGGCGGCGATGCCGAGATTTCCTCAGCCGGGATGCTGAACTACACCGGCATCGCGGATCTGCGCGGCAGCCGTTTCGGCACGCTGCTGCTCGATCCCTACAACATCCTCATTTCAAACGCCGCGGACAGCGGCGGTTTCACCGCTACCGCCGATGACAGCGTCATCAATGCATCGACCCTGCAAAACGCGCTGACGCTGGCCAACGTGACCGTCTCCACCGGAACGGGGGGCGCGCAAGCAGGCAACATCACCGTGGCGGCACCGCTCACCTGGTCGTCGGGCAGCACGCTCACCTTGGATGCAGCGAACGCCATTGCCATCAATGCGCCGATCACCGTGAGCGGCGCCGGCGGGGTAGCGCTGAATGCCGGTTCCACGGCGATTGGAAACGCCAGCATTCTTAATCTCAGTTTCGGTAATGGCGCGAGCGTCAGCTACACCGGAACAGCTAACAGCGGGCAGCGCCTGGCGATCAACGGCGAAGCCTATGGCCTGCTCTATTCAATGAGCGACCTAACTGGTCTGGGCTATGCCAACGGTAGGTATGCGCTCGCAAACGATCTTGCATCGACAGAGACCTATAACAGCGCCGTCATCCCGTACTTCAGCGGCACGCTCGAGGGATTGGGCCATCATATCTCGAACCTGACCGTGGCCGGCAACAACTCCAGTTCTAATGGCGGCCTGATCGGATCCCTCAATTCGGGGGGCGTCGTTCGCAATATCGGCCTGCGCGGGGGGTCGGTAACCAGTCGATATGGTCTCAGCAACGGTGTCGGGGGGTTGATCGGCTTCAACCTGGGCACTGTAAACAACGCTTACAACACCGGTTCAGTAACGGACGGGTCCGATGGTCTCGTAGGCGGGCTTATAGGCTACAATTACCGTGGAACTGTAAGCAACGTTTACGCCACTGGATCGGTATCAGTCGCAAATAGCTCCAACGGTTTGGCTGGCGGATTGATCGGCTACAGCGTTGAAGGCACCGTGGTCGACGCTTACGCAACCGGATCGGTGGCGGGCAGCTTTAACGGTCTCGCTGGCGGCCTGATCGGCTATGCTAACGGCGGGACAGTCAGCAACGCTTACGCCACCGGATCGGTGACTACAACGAATGGCTCTTTCGGTACGGCTGGCGGCCTGATCGGCATCAACAACAACACCAGCGTAACAAACGCCTATTGGGATTTGCAGACATCTGGACAGTCAGGGAGTGCCGGCGGCACCGGCCTGACGACTGCCCAATTCCAATCAGGTGCGGCAACAGCGCTCGGGTCTGCCTTCGCCGGCGGAACGAACGGCCTCTATCCCTATCTTGCGAGCTTCTTCCCCAATGGCGTGCAGGCGATTTCGGGGACGGCCTATGACGCAAGCAATGCCGCAGCAGCACGTGCGCAGGTCGGCGTCTATGCCAATGGCGGTCTGATCGGCGGCGGCACGATTTCGACCGGTGCCAACGGCTACTACTACACCATCGTCCAGGCCGGCACGCTCACCAACGCCACCGGCATCGGTCAGACAATAACGCTCAGCGGCCAAAGTGCCCCCGGCAGCCTCCAGTACAGCGACAGGCTGACGCTTGACGGCAACGGCAACATCTCCGGCCAGACCCCGATTGCGGGCACCTTCCTCATCGACACCGGTCGGACGCGCTGGTCGGATCTCGATGCAACCTTCGGAGCAAGCGCTCATGCCGCGCTGGAGACTTCGCTTTCGGGGCTGAACCGGCAGGTCACCGCAACGGGCGATTTCACGCTCGACCAGGCCCTGACCGTCGATGGCGGACTGAACCTTCACGCCGGCGGTAAAATAACCGTGGCCGCGCCCATCAACTGGGCGACCAATGCCGCCGTGACGTTGAATGCGGCAAGTGCCATCGCCATCAACAAGTCGATCATCGCGAGCGGCGCCGGCCAAATGGCCCTGAATACAGCTACCAGCACGGTCAGCGGGTTTAGCCTTCTGAACCTGACCTTCGGAAACGGCGCCGGCATCAGCTACACCGCCGCACCGAACAGCGGACAGAGCCTGTCGATCAACGGCGATGCCTATACGCTTCTCCATTCGATGAGCGACCTCGCCGGTTTGAACAACGCGACGGGCCGCTATGCCCTGGCCACGGACCTGACGGCCTCCAATATCTATACCACGGCAGTCATTCCCACCTTCGGCGGCACGCTGGAAGGTCTGGGCCATACCATCTCGAGTCTCCGGATTACGCGCACGGCCGATTACACAGCGTTGATCGGAAATCTGCTAAACACCGGAACCCTGCGCGACATAGGATTGACCGGCGCATCGATTTCGGGCGGCGGCTATGCAGGCGGCCTGGCTGGCTACAACGCCGGCGTGATCGTCAATGCCTCGGTGAGCGGCTCAATCAACAGCTCGGCCAACAACGCCGGGGGCCTGGTCGGCTACAATGGCGCCGGCCTCATCACCAACGTCTATGCATCGGGTTCCGTCAGCGGCGGACAGAACATCGGCGGTCTGGTAGGCTGGGCTCAGAACGGCACTATCAGCAATGCTTACGCGACCTCGAAGGTGAGCGGCAGTTCTGCTGTCGGCGGTGTCGTAGGTAACAACCGGGGGGCTCTCACCCAGGCTTACGCCACTGGACCGGTCAGCGGCACCGGCTCTAGCCAAGGCGGCCTTGTCGGCAGCAATGGTGGGGGGACTGTCCAGTCAAGCTTCTGGGACATGGAAACCACCGGTCGCCCCACCAGCTCCGGCGGCGGTACCGGGCTCAACACGGCGCAGTTCCAGTCGGGCAGCGCCGCAGGTCTCGGTTCTGCCTTTGCCGGCGGCACGAATGGCCTCTATCCCTATCTCGCCAGCTTCTTCCCCAACGGCGTGCAGGTTATTTCCGGCACCGCCTACACCGTCGGCGGTGTGGGTGCGGCCAATGCCATCGTCAACCTCTATAGCGGCAGCTCGCTGCTGGCGGGCGGCACGCTGGCGACTGCGGCGAACGGTTATTACTACACCATCCTACCGGTAGGCACCCTTGCTGACGGCGGCAGCGTCGGCCAGACCCTGACACTGGGTGGGGCTTCCACCGTAAGCGGCGTTGATTATCGGGACGCAGTCTCAGTCGATCCCCAGGGTAATCTCCTCGGCCTTTCCGTCCAGTCCGGCCTCATGAACCTGACCACCAGCCAGACCCGGATTTCCGATCTGGGCGCGATGGTCCAGGCGACCCTGGGCGGGCTCACCTCGGTCGATCCGGACATTTCGACCACGATCAATGCGCGGGGCAACTTCACGTTCGACACGAGCTTCGGCAGTAATTCCAGCGCCGCCGACCTCTCGGTGAACACGGGCGGGGACCTGTCCCTTCTCGCAGGCGCCAGCCTGACGGCTCGCAATATCAGTCTCAGCGCAGGCGGCAACTTCATCAATCTGGCGGGAGCGTCGGCGCTCGATGCCGCAGGTCGCTGGTTGATCTATCTTCCCGATGCGCTGGACAACGCTTATGGCGGTCTCGACAGCCAGAACACGGCAGTCTGGGCTACCGCAGCCGGAGCAAGCATCTCAGCGAACGGCAATCGCTACATTTTCGGCGAAAGTGCCGGCACGCTCGTGATGACGCCGCTCAATACGTTCAAGACCTATGGCGATACCATCGCCCCGAATTTCGCGTTCATGGTCACCGGTTATCGCCAGGGCGTCAGTGGCGCCTACCAAGGCGATAGTTCCGGCCTCAACTGGACGGGCATGCCCACCTTCGCCTCGACCGGAGCGGCCGCCTCCGCGAACGCTGGCGCCTATGACATCACGATGTCCGGACTGTCGGGCGCTAACGGCTATAACGTGAGCTTTGGCACCGGTACGTTGACGGTCACCCCGCGCGGCCTCACCGTCACCGCCGACGCGCTCTCGCGCCTCTATGGCAATGCCAATCCGGCGCTGACCTACTCCGTGGCCGGCGATGGCCTCGTCAACGGCGATACCCTGAGCGGCGCGCTGGCCACTGCGGCAACCGCCACCAGCAATGTCGGCACCTATGGCATCACCCAGGGCTCCCTCGCGGCTGGCGGCAACTATGCCCTCACCTTCACCGGCGCCGACCTTACCGTCACGCCGCGCGGCCTCACCGTCACCGCCGATGCCCTCTCGCGCCTCTATGGCAATGCCAATCCGGCGCTGACCTACTCCGTGGGCGGCGACGGCCTCGTCAACGGCGATACCCTCAGCGGCGCGCTGGCCACCGCAGCAACCGCCATCAGCAATGTCGGCGCCTATGGCATCACCCAGGGCTCCCTCGCCGCTGGCGGCAACTATGCCCTCTCCTTCACCGGCGCCGACCTCACCGTCACCCCGCGCGGCCTCACCGTCACCGCCGACGCGCTCTCGCGCCTCTATGGCAATGCCAATCCGGCGCTGACCTACTCCGTGGGCGGCGACGGCCTCGTCAACGGCGATACCCTCAGCGGCGCGCTGGCCACCGCAGCAACCGCCATCAGCAATGTCGGCGCCTATGGCATCACCCAGGGTACCCTCGCGGCTGGCGGCAACTATGCCCTTACCTTCACCGGCGCCGACCTCACCGTCACTCCGCGCGGCCTCACCGTCACCGCCGACGCGCTCTCGCGCCTCTATGGTAATGCCAATCCCGCGCTGACCTACTCCCTGGGCGGCGACGGCCTCGTCAATGGCGATAGCCTCAGCGGCGCGCTGGCCACCGCAGCAACCGCCACCAGCAATGTCGGTGCCTATGGCATTACCCAGGGCACCCTCGCCGCCGGCGGCAACTATGCCCTC
>NZ_JBJDRF010000044.1:0-42350 GCF_044987305.1 Novosphingobium sp. ZW T3_23 | reverse complement strand
GCCCCCCGGTGCAGGAAAACGCGCCCCCGCCAATACCCACGCGCATCGATCCCGCACTGCTGCCAGCCGACCTCCCCGCCTTCCGGGAATGGTGGATGCACGAATCGCTGCTCGACGACGGCGGTTCGGCCGGACGCGTGGCGCCGATGGGGCCGACCGGGGCGAAGCTCATGATCGTGGTGGAGACGCCGGAGGAGCAGGATCGCGCCGCCCTGCTGAGCGGCGCGCAAGGCAGGCTGCTCGATGCCATGCTCGCCGCGTTCGGCCTCAGCCGCGACGAAATCTATCTCGCCAGCGCCCTGCCGCGCCACGATCCGCTGCCGGACTGGCGCGCGGCAGGGAGTCGCGGAATCGGTGACGCGCTCGCTCGCCACGTTAACCTTGTCTCGCCGCAGCGCCTCATGGTGCTTGGCGGAAACGTCCTGTCGCTCATCGGCCACGAATTGCCGCAACGCGCTGCCGTTTTAAGACAATTTCAGCATGAAGGGTGTGTTATACCGCTTCTGGCCGGGTGGGGTCTCGCCGCGCTGACGCAACAACCGCGCGCAAAGGCGAGCTTCTGGAACGCCTGGCTGGAGTGGACAAAGTCCGAAACGGACACAACGAAATTAACCGAGCCGGGAGCTTGAATGTTCCTGGGGGAAGTCTCGAAGAGACCGACCCTACCCGGCACAACGGTCGCACGATGCGGGGAATGAATTTGAAACGATCCGGCAGGGAGAGAATCCGCAAGGGAGCATGGCGCAAGGGTGTATCGCACTCTGGCGCTGCCCTTGCCGTTCTCACCGTCCTTTCCGCTGCGGGCGCAAGCCCGGCCTTGGCCAACAGCGCCGCCGTGGAATATTTCCGCACGCGCGCCGACAATACCGCGGTCCCCTCGCTCTTGAGCCAGGATGATCGCGCCTATTACAAGCAGGCCTTCGACGCGGTGGACGCCAAGGACTGGTCCACCGTGCAGCGCATGCTGACGGATCGCAGCGATGGCCCGCTCCACCAGCAGCTTCGTGCCGCCTATTACCTGGCTGCGGGCTCTCCCAAGATCGAGCTTCCCGCGCTCGAATCCTGGCTTGCCCAGGGCACCAGCCTGCCGGGCGCCGACCAGATCAGCCGGCTTGCCCTCAGGCGCGGGGCCAGCACCGTTCCCTCGCTTCCCGCCGAGCAGCAGTTCGCGCGCCTGCCCACCATGGCGAAGCGCGTGCGCCCGTCCTCGCTGGACGACGGCACGATGCCGGCGATGATTGCCAACGGCATCAACGATCGGATCAAGGCCGACGATCCCACCGGCGCCAGAGTGCTGCTTGACGGCATCGACGCGGGGCTCAGCTCTTCGGCGCGGGCCGAATGGCGCCAGAAAGTGGCCTGGAGCTTCTATATCGAGAATCAGGACGCGCAGGCCTATCAGCTTGCGCAGCTTGCCGCCATGGGCACCGGGCCCTGGGTGGGAGAAGCGTGGTGGACCGCCGGCCTCGCTGCGTGGCGCCTGGGCGACTGCGACGGCGCGGTAGAGGCCTTCGACAAGACGGCGAAGTCCTCCGAAAACGCCGAACTGACCAGCGCCGCGCACTACTGGCGCAGCCGCGCGCTCGTACGCTGCCGCAAGCCCGAACAGGCCTCGGCTGCACTGCGCTTGGCCGCCGCGCGGGACGAGACGCTCTACGGCATGCTCGCCGCCGAACAGCTCGGCATGAAGCTGCCCGAACAGCACGCCGCCGCCGATTTCACGCAGAACGACTGGCAATTGCTGCGCTCCAACAGCAACATCCGCACCGCCGTGGAACTGGCCGAGATCGGCAAGGACAGCCTGGCGGACGAAGTGCTGCGCCATCAGGCCCGTATCGGCACGGCAGACCAGTACGCCTCGATCACGCGGCTCGCGCGCGATCTGGGCCTGCCCTCCACCCAGCTGTGGATGGCCTACAACGCACCCTTCGGCGGCAAGCCCGAACCCGCCAGCCGTTTCCCGACGCCCAAGTGGACGCCGGTCGGCGGCTGGAAGGTGGATCCGGCGCTGGTCTATGCCCACGCGCTTCAGGAATCGATCTTCCAGACCGGAGTCGTCAGCCCCGCCGGTGCGCGCGGACTGATGCAGATCATGCCCGCCGCCGCGCGCGATCATGCCGGATCGCTTGGCTACTCCGGCAATGCCTCGGATCTCAACAAGCCCGAAGTGAACCTCGCCTTCGGCCAGCGCCATCTCGAAACGCTGAAGAACGATTCGGGCACCCAGGGCCTGCTGCCCAAGGTCATGGCCGCCTACAATGCCGGTCCGCTGCCGGTGCGCCGCTGGAACACCGAAGTGAACTGCCAGGGCGACCCACTGCTGTGGATGGAATCGCTGCCCTACTGGGAAACGCGCGGCTACGTGAACATCGTACTGCGCAATTACTGGATGTACGAGCGGCAGGCCGGCGGCCAATCCGAAAGCCGCATGGCGCTCGCCCAGGACATGTGGCCGACTTTCCCCGGACTCGCCGGCTCGCAGGCCGTCCGCATGGCAGCGAACGGAGCTATCCTGCGTGGCCGTTGATCCCGAACGCGTCTTCAAGCCCATCCAGATCGCCGTCCTGACCGTCTCCGATACGCGTGGCCCCGATACCGACACCTCGGGCGACATCCTCGTCCAGCGCATCCGCGACGCCGGTCACAGCCTGGCCGATCGCGCGATCGAAAAGGACGATGCGGACGTGATCGCGGCAAGGCTGAACGCCTGGATCGACGATCCGAACGTGGATGCGATCGTTTCCACCGGCGGCACCGGCCTCACCGGACGCGACGTCACCCCGGAAGCGATCGACCGCGTGAAGGAGCGCGACATTCCGGGGTTTGGAGAGCTGTTCCGGTGGCTGTCCTACAAGACCATCGGTACATCGACCGTTCAGTCCCGCGCCTGCGCCGCCGTCTCGCGCGGCACTTATATCTTCGCGCTGCCGGGCTCGAACGGCGCGGTGAAGGACGGCTGGGACGGCATTCTTGCCGAGCAGCTCGACAGCCGCAACCGGCCCTGCAACTTCGTGGAACTGATGCCCCGGCTCAGGGAGAAGTAAGGGATCAGCGGAAGATCGGGAGCCGCGCCGCCTCTTCCGCGCCCAGCGTAATACCGAACGTATCGCCGAGAAGTCCGGCATATTCGGCAGGCGTCTCGACTTGCCGCACCTCGCTGACACCATTCCGGCTGAGCGTGAGCTGCCGGTCGCTCAGCGAGGCGAAACCGTCCGCAAGCACCACACTGGCGATGCAGAGCGTGGTGAAACGGGTGCCGGGCCGCGTCGACGTCCAGTGATTGCTCATCTCCAGATCGTCCTGCGCCACGTCGCTCAGGTCGAAGACATATTGCGGCTGCCAGTCGCCGTGCGGCGCGGCGCGGCCATCGGTTGCCCCGGGAGGACCGGCACGCTCCAGCCGCCATTCGCCGCCCAATGCGCCGCGCTCCCCGGTCCGCAGGAGACGATGCCACGCGCCGTCGTCCGTCTGCGCCTGAGCGCCGTCTTCCAGCGGCAGGGGCGGCACGTAGCTGCCGCCGAAACCGGCATCGGCAATCCATGCCTCTCCGCCGAGGTTCACCAGAAGCAGGGTGTGGGTGCGCGGCGGTACGACGCCTGGCTCCAGCCCCAGCAGCACGCGCGCCAGCAGGGGCCGGTTGACCAGCCCCATCGCGGCGAGCGCGTCGCCGAACAGGCGGTTCTGCTCGAAGCAATAACCGCCGCGCGCGCGCAGCACGAGCTTCTCGAACACGCTGGCGCTGTCGATGCGGACGCCCTCACCCAGCGGGATCGCCAGATTCTCGAAGCCGATGGACCGGCGGTGCGCGGCCTGCAGTTCGGTGAGCTTCAGGGGCGAGGCCGGAAATGCCCCGGAAAGACCGATGCGGGCGAAGTAGCGATCGAGATTCATAGCGCCGTTTCTGCACCGGCCGCTCCTTGGGGGCAAGCCTGTGGATAAGCTGTTCGGAAACGGTTGATGGACGGTGGAGATGCTGGGGAAGACGTGAGGATAGCTTGTGGAAACCCCACGCCGCGCCCTTATCCCTGGATGGCCGCCATCGCTTCGTGAAAAGCCTTGATGGCCGCAACTTCGTCGCCGTTCCAGACCGCGCCCGAAACCGCCAGGAAGTCCGCGCCCGCCGCAACCAGCGGGCCGCAGTTCTCCGGCGTGATCCCGCCGATGGCGACGCAGGGGAGTTCGAAGATGCCCTGCCACCATTCCAGCAGGTCCAGCCCCGCCGTGTGCTTCACCTGCTTGGTGGTGGTCGGGAAGAAGGCGCCGAAGGCGACATAATCGGCCCCGGCTTCGCCCGCGTCCATGGCCAGATGGCGGCTGTCGTGGCAGGTGACGCCGATCTGTGCGTCACGGCCCAGCGCCTGGCGGGCTTCCTCGACGGTGCCGTCTTCCTGCCCGATATGTACGCCGTCCGCGCCGAGGCGCTTGGCGAGGCTGACCGAATCGTTGACGATGAAGGCCACGCTGCGATCGCCGCAGATCTTCTGCAAAGGCTCGGCAAGTCGCGCCGCCTCATGCTGATCGAGATCCTTCACGCGGAACTGGAACGCCGCCACGGGGCCTGCGTCGAGCGCGCGGGCAAGGCGGTCGGGAAATGCGCCGGCCACTTCAAGCGGCGAGATCAGATAGAGCTGCGTCGGTTCGCGTTCGATGTCTTCCATGCCGGCTGCCCTAGAGCATTTTCGGCGCAGGTGGAATCACCTGACCGCACGGAAAATGCAGCAAGCGAAGAAAAGATATGCAGGCCGGCCCGATGAAGCTTCTCCGGGAAAAGGCTTTGTCCTCCGAGGAAAGCCGATAGTTAGGACGAGGTTCAGCCGCGATGCGGCTTTCTGCGGCCATTGCCGCTCGACCGACAGACAGTGTGAGGATCATGAGACGCCCCGCCTTATCGACCGCCCTTCCGCTCCTGACCGTGCTGGTCGCGCTTTCGGCTTGCCGGATCATTCCGGAATCGCCGGGCGGCGCGCCTGCACGACCCGTTCAAGCCCAACACGTCCCTGTCCAGCCTGGCCCCGCCCAACCTGGCATTCCGAACCAGCCCACACCGCCCGAGCCGCCTGTTTTCGACAACACGCCTGAAGCTCGCCCGGAGAACTCGGCCGCCGCCGATTTCTACACGCCGCAATCACCTGCGGCGCCCGAACCCTATAGCGGCCCGCCGCTGGCCTATACCCGCATCGGCGAGACGATCTACGTCGACGGCCCGCGTGTGACGCCGTTGGCGCTTGTCGAAGACAGCCGCTGTGCCGAGGGTACGCAATGCGTCTGGGCCGGACGCCTGCGCGTACGGGTGCGCGTAGATTTGGGCTCCGGCCCGCGCGAAATCGAGATGACCCTGGGCCAGCCCGTGCAGATCGCGGATGGTCAGCTGGACCTGCTGGACGCGCTGCCCCATCCCGTTGCCGGGCGCAAATCCGCGCCATTGGCCTATCAGTTCGGTTTCCGCTTCATGGGCGGCCTCTGAACGAAGAAAGGGCGGCGCCCTGCGGCACCGCCCTCTCCTTCAAGCAAATCCAGAAGCGGATCAGGCGGCGGCCGCCGCATCCACCTTCTGGGTCGAGCCCTTGAAGATTTCGTCGATCGCATCGCCCAGCGCCGCGTCGAATTCGGCGTCGCTCATCTGCGAACGCAGGTCTTCGAGCAGCGCGCGGCTGAAGCTGGCGATGATGCCCTTGTTCTTCGCCAGTTCGGCGCAGGCCTCGGTGCGGGCATAGCCGCCCGAAAGCGCAACGACGCGCAGCACCTTGGGATGCGAGACGAGCGGATCGAAAGTGCCGGCCACGATCGGCAACGACAGCTTGAGCATCACGCGCGTGCCTTCAGGCAGAGCGTCAAGGTTCTTGAGAATCTCGGCCAGAAGCAGCGCGTCGCACTCGGCGCGGGTTTCGCTCTTGATGTTCACTTCGGGCTCGATGATCGGCATCATGCCGTGCGAAAGAACTTGGCTGCCGATCTCGAACTGCTGCTTGACGACGGCGGCGATGCCCTCGGCATTGGCCGAATGGATCACCGAGCGCTCCTTGGTGCCGAACACGCCGAGCGCCTTGGAACGCTCAAGCAGGGCATCGAGGGTGGGCATCGGCTTCATCAGCTGCACGCCGTTGGCTTCGTCTTCAAGGCCCTTGTCGACCTTGATGAAGGGAACCACGCCCTTGGCAATCAGGGCCTGCGGCGTCGGAACGCCATTGACCTGGCCGTCCATGGTGCGTTCGAACAGGATCGCGCCGAGCACCTTGTCACCCGTGAAGGCCGGCGAGGCGATGATGCGGGCGCGCATCTGGTGGATCAGCCCGAACATCTCCTCTTCGGTCGACCAGGCACCTTCCTCGACGCCATAGCCCTTGAGCGCCTTCGGGGTCGAGCCGCCGCTCTGGTCGAGCGCAGCGATAAAGCCGTTCCCGTCGGCCATTTTGGCCGCCATTTCCGTAAATTGCATGGTTTTCTCCTCCTAAGTCGTATCAACAACCTGAAACGGGCTTATGCTCAGAGGCTCCGTTTCGCAACTGCGGCAAAAGGCTATCCATCTACCGGATGATCCGGTCCGGCGAAGACACGCGCCTGCCTGCGGCGGCGCAGCATGTCGGACAGCAACGTGCGCGCGGGAACATCTATCCAGCGTACGCAGAACCAGGCGGTGACGAGGCAGGCGCCGAGGAACACGAATGCCATCAGCACTTCATCGTATTGCAGGTCGTCCTTGAAATAGCGCATCGGCTCTATCAAAGCCCAGTGCACGGCATAGAGCGCGAACGAGACCTCGCCCACGAACCAGGCCGCCGGCGCCAATTTGCGCGAAGGTTCCACGCGCGAACCGAACCACACCAGCAGCGGCGAAAGCACCAGCGTGCAGGCGAGGTCGTAGTGGGTGACGGCGATCCACTTAGGATCGGCCAGCAGCATCGCCGCTATGGCGGCCAGGCATAACAGCCCACCCAGCGTCGCGGGCCGATGCGCGGGCTGGCGGAACCGGGCGATGAGCATGCCGGCGCAGAAGGAATAGAGCGTTCGCGCCAGCGCCAGCGCCCACTCGCCCCAGATCGCGCCGATATTGCCAGAGCCGTTCTCCAATACCGCCGGGGCGAACCACCAGGCCGAGGCGGCGCATACCGCTACCAGCGCAAAGCGGGGCAGCCTGAACAGCACCAGGACCATAACGAGATTGGCGACAAGCTCGTAGAACAGCGACCAGGCCGGTACGTTGAGCGGAAACAGCGTATTGGTGAGCGGAGAAGGCAGCATCAGCGCATTGATCGCCGTGCTGATGCCGATGGTCGAAAGCCTCAGCGAGGTGTCGCCGCCCGTGTAGTAGCGGGCCAGACCGACCGTGGTGGTCAACGCGATGCCCACCAGAAACAGCGGGTAGAGCCGGACCAGCCGCTTCGTCATGAATTCGCCGGTGCCCATCCCGCCCTGCCAGCGTGGCAGGTAGCTGGTGCAGAGCACGAAGCCCGAAAGCGCGAAGAAGAAGTCCACCGCGACGTAGCCGTGCGGGGCCTGCGAGATGTTGAAGTGAAACAGCGCAACGGCCAGCGCGGCGATCCCGCGCATGCCGTCGAGCGTCACATAGCGATCGTGCCAGGGCGGGTGCGCGGTCTTAGTGGACATCTTCCTCTCGTCGTCCCGGACCTGATCCGGGACCGCTGGCAGTTCTTGAGGCGATAGCTCTCGCGTAAGTGCCCAGCCTTGAAGTGGGCTGTTCACCGCCAGCGGTCCCGGATCAAGTCCGGGACGACGTTTTTTACGCCGAAAGCGCGGCCACGCCGGGAAGTTCCTTGCCTTCCATCCATTCGAGGAAGGCGCCGCCTGCCGTCGAGATGTACGAGAAGTCGCCAGCCACGCCCGCATGGTTGAGCGCGGCAACCGTATCGCCGCCCCCCGCCACGGAAACCAGCGAACCTTCGCGGGTCAGCGCGGCGGCCGTCTTCGCAAGCGCCACGGTGGCCGCGTCGAAGGGAACCGTCTCGAAAGCGCCGAGCGGGCCGTTCCACACGAGCGTGCGGCAGGTCTTGAGCACGTCGCCCAAGGCTTCCACCGCCAGCGGGCCGACATCGAGGATCATCTCGTCAGCGGCAACCTCATGGACGTTGCAGGTGCGCAGGCTGGGCGGATTGGCGGCGAATTCCTTCGACACCACCACCTCGTAAGGCAGGTGCACGGTGCAGCCCGACTTGTCCGCGGCTTCCAGGATCTCGTTCGCGGTGCCGGTCAGGTCGTGCTCGCAAAGCGACTTGCCCACGTCCACGCCCTTGGCGGCGAGGAACGTGTTGGCCATGCCGCCGCCGATGATCAGGTGATCGACCTGGGTGACGAGGTGCTTGAGCACGTCCAGCTTGGACGAAACCTTGGCGCCGCCGACGACGGCCGCGACCGGCTTTTCCGGGCTACCGAGCGCCTTGTCGAGCGCCTCGAGTTCGGCCTGCATCGAACGGCCCGCATAGGCCGGGAGCACGTGTGCAAGGCCCTCGGTCGTCGCGTGGGCGCGGTGGGCAGCCGAAAACGCGTCATTTACGTAGAAGTCGGCGTTGGCGGCGATCGCCTTCACCAGTTCGGGATCGTTCTTTTCCTCACCCTTCCAAAAACGGGTGTTCTCCAGGATCGCGATGTCACCGGCGCGCAGGATGCCGACTGATTGCTTGACCACGTCACCGGCGATCTCGGGCACGAACATCACTTCCTTGCCGAATACCTTCTCAACGGCACCGACCACCATCGAAAGCGACTGGGTGGAAACGCGCTCGCCCTTGGGCCGACCGAAGTGCGCGAGGAGAAGCACCTTGGCGCCCCGTTCGGAAAGCTCCAGCACGGTCGGCGCGGCGGCGCGGATGCGGGTATCGTCGGTGACCTGCCCGTCGTTCATCGGCAGGTTGAGGTCCACGCGTACCAGCGCGACCTTGCCCGTCACGTCACCAAGGTCATCCAGAGTCTTGAAAGCGCTCATTGCTCGATCCTTATCTCGTCGCCGACGGCAATCGCGCCGTCCGTCAGCACCGTGCCCAGCACGCCGCCCCGCCAGTCCGGCAGGAGCGCGGCCTTGAGCCCCGGCGCCACTTCTTCCATGCGGCTGCATGGGTCGCATTCCATGGTCACTGCGATGCGCAGGCTTTGCCCGATGGCAATGACGCAGCCTTTCTCGCGCGGCAGCCGAAATCCCTCGACCAGGAGGTTCGCACGGCGTGCATGCCAGGGCGGGTAGTCGCCTTCCGCCAGGCGCAGGTCGCGCAAGGCCGCCAGCCAATCTTCCGCCGCAAGCAGCGAGACCTGCCTGCGCGGCACCCTGCCCGGACGCACCGCGCCGCGAAAGTCCCCCTGGACTCCCGCGGCGACAGTCACGGCGGCGGACCGCAATTCTTCCATCGGTGCGCGCGGCCTTGTCCGCCGCGCGATGCCGATAAGGCGGCCCGCCTCCATCAGGTCCTCAGAGCAGGTGCATCAGAGGAACTTGGCCATCACGCCAGCCGTGTCGATCATGCGATTGGAGAAGCCCCACTCGTTGTCGTACCACGACAGGACGCGGACCAGCTTGCCTTCGAGAACCGAAGTCTCAAGGCTGTCGATGGTCGACGAATGCGCATCGTGGTTGAAGTCGATCGAGACCAGCGGCTCTTCCGTATAGCCCAGCACGCCCTTGAGTTCGCCCTCGGCCGCTTCCTTGAGCAGCGCGTTGACTTCCTCGGCAGTGGTGTCGCGCTTCGGCACGAAGGTCAGGTCGACGACCGAGACGTTCGGGGTCGGCACGCGGATCGACGAACCGTCGAGCTTGCCCTTCAGGTCGGGAAGAACGAGGCCCACGGCCACGGCGGCGCCGGTGCTGGTGGGGATCATGTTCATCGCGGCAGCGCGGGCGCGGCGCGGATCGCTGTGGATCTGGTCGAGGATCTTCTGGTCGTTGGTATACGAGTGGATCGTGGTCATCAGACCGCGCTCGATACCGATCTTCTCGTTCAGCACCTTGGCGAAAGGCGCCAGGCAGTTGGTGGTGCACGAGGCGTTCGACACGACGACGTGATCGGCGGTCAGTTCCTTGTGGTTCACGCCGTAGACGACCGTGAGGTCCACGCCCTTGGCCGGGGCCGAGACGAGGACGCGCTTGGCGCCCGCGTCGATGTGCTTGGAAGCCGATTCCTTGTTGGTGAAGAAGCCGGTGCATTCCAGCACGATGTCCACGCCCTGCGCGGTGTGCGGCAGGTTCGCGGGATCGCGCTCTGCCGTCACGTGGATGCGCTTGCCGTTGATGACGAGATCGGTGCCGTCGACTTCCACGGTGCCTTCGAAGGTGCCGTGAACGCTGTCGCGCTTGAACAGGAGAGCATTGGCCTTGGCGTCCGCCAGGTCGTTGATCGAAACCAGCTCGAGGTCATGGTCCGTGCGTTCGAGAATGGCGCGAGCGACATTGCGCCCGATACGCCCGAAACCGTTGATCGCAACCTTGGTCGCCATTGCAATAATCTCCTCTTTAAACGCTGAGCTTGTTGAGAATCTTCGGAACGATCGCCTCGACGGTGAAGCCGAAGCGCGCAAACAGATCCTTGGCCGGAGCCGAGGCGCCGAAGCGGTCGAGACCGATGTTCAGGCCGCCGTTGCGGCTCTGTGCGGTGTAACGCTCCCAGCCCATGGTGGTGCCGGCCTCGATCGACACCTTCAGGATCGAGGCGTCATTGGGCAGCACTTCGTGCTGGTAGGCTTCGTCCTGGGCGGCGAACAGCTCCATGCACGGCATCGAGACGACATCGGCGCCGATGCCCTGCGATTCCAGCTCGTCCTTCACCTTGACGGCCAGTTCGACTTCCGAGCCGGTGGCGATCAGGATCACCTTGCGGTCGGCCTGGGCATGGCGAAGCGTGTAGGCGCCGCGGGCCGAGAGCATGTCGCCGGTCTTGCGCAGCTGCGGCAGGTTCTGGCGGGTCAGCGCCAGGACCGAAGGCGTGTCCTCGGATTCGAGGGCGATGTTCCAGCACTCCGCCGTCTCGATCACGTCCGCCGGGCGGAACACGTAGAGATTGGGGATCAGGCGCATCGACATCACGTGCTCGACCGGCTGGTGGGTCGGGCCGTCTTCACCGAGGCCGATCGAATCGTGGGTCAGCACGTAGATGGCGCGGGTCTGCTGGAGCGCAGAAAGACGGATCGCGTTGCGGCAGTAGTCGGAGAAGATCAGGAACGTGCCGCCGTAGGGGATTACGCCGCCGTGCAGCGCCATGCCGTTCATCGCCGCCGCCATGCCGAACTCGCGGATGCCGTAGTAGACGTAGCGCCCGCCGTAGTTGTCCGGGGTGAACGGCTCCTGGCACTTGGCCTTGGTGTTGTTCGAGCCGGTGAGGTCCGCCGAGCCGCCGATCATCTCGGGGATCGCGGGCGCCAGCACGTTCAGCCAGTTCTCCGAGGCCTTGCGGGTAGCGACGGTGGAATCGCCTTCGAGCCATTCGGCAAGCTTGGCGCGGATCGCGTCGCCTTCGGGAAGTTCGCCGGCCATGCGGCGGCTGAATTCCTCGCCCTTGTCCGAAGCGGCCAGACGGCCGAACCATTCGACATGGGCAGCCGCGCCCTTTTCACCGAGCGAGCGCCAGTCGGCCAGGATTTCCGCCGGAATTTCGAACGGAGCCGAAGCCCAGCCCAGATACTCGCGCGCGGCAGCCACTTCGGCATCGCCCAGCGCAGCACCGTGGACGTCGTGGCCGCCCTGCTTGTTGGGGGCGCCCTTGCCGATCACGGTCTTGCAGGCGACCAGGGTGGGCTTGTCCGATGCGGCGGCATCGGCCAGCGCGCGCTCGATGTCGGCGAAATCATGGCCGTCGCACTCGAACACGTCCCAGCCCGAAGCACGATAGCGCGCCGGGATGTCTTCGCTGGTCGAGAGCGAGGTATCACCGTCGATGGTGATCTTGTTGTCGTCCCACAGCACCTTCAGGCGGCCCAGCTTCAGCGTGCCGGCCAGGCCGATGGCTTCGTGGTTGATGCCTTCCATCAGGCAGCCGTCGCCGGCGATCACCCAGGTGCGGTGATCGACGAGGTCGTCGCCGAAGCTGGCGTTGAGCTGGCGTTCCGCCATCGCCATGCCAACCGCCATGGCCAGGCCCTGGCCGAGCGGACCGGTGGTGCACTCGATGCCTTCGATCAGGAAGTTTTCCGGGTGGCCGGCGCAGACCGAGCCGAGCTGGCGGAAGTTCCGGATGTCGTCCATCGTCGGGCTGGCATAGCCGGTCAGGTGGAGCAACGAGTAGATCAGCATCGAGCCATGGCCGGCGGACAGCACGAAGCGGTCGCGATCGGCCCACTTGGGCTGTGCGGGATCGAACTTGAGGAACTTCGAGAACAGGACGGTCGCGACATCGGCCATGCCCATGGGCATGCCGGGGTGGCCGCTGTTGGCCGCCTGGACAGCGTCCATCGACAGCGCCCGAATGGCGTTGGCCATCGGCGCGAGACGGTCGGCAGCAAGGGTCATCGTGAAGGCTCCGGAAACGGCAAAGAGTGAACGATTCGAACTTGCCGACCCCCTTTAGGCCGAGGCCGCCTCCCGTCAAGTTCACCTAAGGAGGATTGGGCCCCAAACGCATGGGCCGCGAACATGGGGCTTGTACATATGTGTGCCATTCGCATGGTGGCACATTCGCCCCGGCTGATCGAAAGCCCTGTGAACAAGGCTGCCTGATTTCTTGCCTTTTGGCTATTTCACGGTAGCGCATCGACCATGGAAAAGGTGACGAACGAGGCCGCGACGGAACAGGCGGTCGACAGGATACGGGCCGCACTCGCGCGGCTCGAACGCGCGGTGTCGCACAATCGCGACTTGCAGGAACGCCACGCCCGCCTGCGCGGAACGGTAGAGGAGACGCTGGGAGAGATAGACGCCCTCCTGGCGCCGCGCCTCCCCTCGGAACGGAAACCCTGAGGCGATGGCAAACATCACCCTTACGATCGGCGGGCGCGAATTCATGCTCGCCTGTGCGGACGGCGAAGAACCACACGTCACCGCCCTGGCCCGGATGATCGACGAGAAGCTTGCCCAGGCCGGCGTGGTCGGCCAGACCGAGCCGCGCATGCTCCTGTTCGCGTCGTTGATGCTGGCGGACGAACTCCACGAATTGCGCCGGCGCCCGCCGCAGGCCGTCACGCCGCCGCCTCCTCTGCCATCGCCTCCCGCTCCGGAAATTCCGGCCGTTCTCGTCGAGGAACTGGCGAGGATCGCGGATCATGTCGAAAACCTTGCGGACCTCCTTGAGCAGAAGGCTCCGAATGCCTAAATAAGGGGTGACGGGATCTGCCCGGCACGAGCCGTACGAACATCCCTGAGGCTATAAGCAATCCAATGGGGGCTGTCCCTGCCCGGATCCTGGTCCGGAACACATGGTCCCCACCTGACGTCGAGGCGTCAGAGGATTTCTCGAGCAACGACCCATGGTGGACCCGTCACCCACTACTCAGGCCTCCCCACTACGCGGGCCTCCAGCGCCTTGTTTCGGGCCGCACCTTTTGGGCGCTCGAAATGTCCGAATTCCGACATGCCGCGAAGGCGCTTCGGTGGTATTGTCCGCGTTCTGAACTTCCTGACCCGACATTCTAGAATGGGACCAACGGTGGATTCGTCGCCTCCTCTCTCGCCACCCTCCGATAAAGGCGCCCTGCGCAAGATGCACCGGGCCGCGCGCGCCGAACATGTCGCCTCGCTGCCGCAGGGCATGCGCGCGCTGGTGCTGAACCGTCCGCCCGCGCCCGTTGCGGAGATGATGCCCGAGGGGCTGACCATCGGCCTCTACGCCCCCGTGGGTGACGAAGCGCCGGCCTTCGGCTGGGCGCGCTGGCTTTCGGAGCACGACCGCCGCATCGCCCTGCCCTGGTTCGCGGCGCGCGACAGCACCATGGAATTCCGCGAATGGGCCAATCCCTTCGACGAGGAACAACTCACCATCGGGCCGTGGGGCGCGCTCCAGCCCCTGCCGGATGCCAGGCCGGTGGTTCCGGCCATCGTGGTGGTTCCCCTGATCGCCTTTACGGCACGAGGACATCGCCTTGGACAGGGCGGCGGCCATTACGACCGCTGGCTCGAAGCCAATCCCGACGTTCCCGCGATCGGCCTTGCCTGGGACTGCCAGTTGGCCGAAAGCCTCCCCATGGAGCCGCATGATCGCATTCTCGACGCGATCGTGACGCCGACCCGAATCTACGAGGGGGAGATCTGACTTGCGAGAAACCCCGACGTGGCGAATCCCCATCGGGGTGCTCGGCCTGCTCTTCGCCCTGTGCGCCTACGGCCTGCTGATCGCGAAATATCTGTCGCCGGTGATCGGAAGCTGGCACGTGCTGCTGCAGACGCCGGTCTACCTTGCCCTCGGCATCGTGTGGATATTGCCGCTGAAGCGGTTCCTGATCTGGATGGAGACCGGACGCTGGGGATGATTCTTCGGCGTTTTTTTCGCGGCACGCGAATTGCGGCACCGGCCCGCGCCCCCACCCTACCACCCGCAGGATACTACCGTTGGGTGGTAGGGTGGGGGCGCGGGCCGGTGCCGCTTTAAAAATGCCCCTGCGGGCATTTTTCCAAACAGCTCTCAGCGCGCAAAAGAAAAGGCCGGGCGTGAGCCCGGCCTGTTTCATATCATTGCTTTCCACTTCCCTGAAGGAAGTGGCGCGAGTGACGGGGCTCGAACCCGCGACCTCCGGCGTGACAGGCCGGCACTCTAACCAACTGAGCTACACCCGCGCAGCAATGTATGTGAGGTTTTCAGACTACCTCAAGTCGCTGGTCTACCAGCATTTTTCCTGCCTGTCACAGACAGGAAATCCCAAGTGGCGCGAGTGACGGGGCTCGAACCCGCGACCTCCGGCGTGACAGGCCGGCACTCTAACCAACTGAGCTACACCCGCGTTCTTGCGGTTGCGTCCGCTTGGGAGGCCGCCCTCTATGTCAGCACCGGGTGCCTGTCAACGCGATATTCCAGCGCCCTGAAGATTTTTACGACCGAACCGCGACTAGCCTGTGGACAGTTTAACAGATCGGCGGATTTTGGCGCCGATCTTGCGCTTTCCGTCGCCCGAAAGAGCGGATTGGACGGTTCGGTCGAAGGAAAAATACGCGAAAAAATTTCGAACTTGGCAGAAAACCATTGAGGAGCATCGCAGAAGCCACTCCGACGCATCGTCGCCAGGTGAGCCCGTTCATTGGTGAAAAGCGCTGGTCCCACATCGATCAGAAGGGAGCGAGCCCATGACGGGAATCGCCGCGCGTTCCGAACAGGGCGTCAGGATGAGCGCCGCGGCCTCTCGTACTTCCAGTTGCGGGTCTTGCCTTCGGCTATCCACGCGACCGCCTGAGCCATGCGCTTGTCCCGCGTCACAGCCGTCTTCGCCTCGGTGATCCATTCCAGATAGTCCCGCCGATGCGAAGGAGCGAAATGCTCGAACGCCGCCTGCGCCTCCGGGACGGCTGCGAGCGCGTCGGCAAATTCGCGAGGCATGGGGATCTCGGGACGCGGCTTTCGCACTGCCGGCGCTTTTGCGGGCCTGCCGCCATCGAGAATACGATCCGCTGCCTCGCGCAACAGCATGGCCAATTCGGCCTCCGTCGGCAGATCCGCTTCGCAGGTCACGCGGATGAAACGACGCGACATGGCATCGCCGTGGATACCGAAGGCGCAATGCGCCTTGAACGCGCTCATTCCGGCGACGTTCTTGCCCCGCACGGTAAAATGCGGGACGTTCCACTTGATGGCCTCCTCAGCCTCGGGCAGCGCGCCGTGCGCCATGTCGCGAAGGCGTTCCAGCAGCGGGCGCAGAGATTCCGCGGATCGGGCGATATAATCATCGACACGCGGATCTCTTTTCATGTGCCCTAACCTGCCAGGATGAGTGCGGGAGCCTCTATCAGCTTCTTGAGATCCTGCGCGAAGCTGGCGGCATCCCAGCCGTCCACCACGCGGTGATCACAGGACATCGAAATATTCATGATCTTGCGCTTCTCGATGCGCTCCACCCCGTCGACGCCCTTCACGAACATTGGCCGCTCGACGATGCGGTTCGGGCCGATGATCGCCACTTCCGGACGGTTGATGACCGGTGTGGTCGCCACGCCGCCCATCGGCCCGAGCGAAGTGACGGTGATCGTCGAGCCGGAAAGCTCGGACGACTTGGCCGAACCATCGCGCGCGGCCTGGCCCAGACGGCCGATCTCGGTAGCCAGTTGCCAGAGATTGCGGTCCTGCGCGTCGCGAATCACCGGAACCATCAGCCCCGCAGGAGTCTGCGCCGCCATGCCCAGATGGACCGAGCCGTAGCGCGTCACCACGCCCGCCTCGTCATCGTAATGCGCGTTGAGCATCGGATACCTGGGCAGCAGTTTGCAGATCGCGGTGATCAGGAACGGCAGCATCGTCAGCTTGGGACGCCCGTCCACATTGGCTCCTCGCCCTGCATTGAGCTGCGCGCGGGTTTCCTCCAGCGCGGTCACGTCGAATTCCTCGACATAGGCGAAATGCGGGATCTGGCGCTTGGATGCCGCCATGTTCTCGGCAATGCGGCGGCGCAGGCCGATCACGCGGACCTGCTCGTCCTGCCCTTTGCGTCCGGCAGGCTGGAAGCCGCCCGAGGCGTTGTACGAGAGGAATGAGTCGAGATCGGAGTGACGCAGGCGGCCGCCTTCGGCCGGGCGCACTTCGCCAAGATCGATGCCGAGATCGGCGGCGCGCTTGCGAACAGCAGGGCTGGCCATGACTTTCGCGTGCGCGGCGGGACGAGGCTGCGGTGCCTTGACCCCGCTCGCGGCAGGAGACGGAATGGGTTCCGGCGCAGGTTCGGGCTTCGGCTCGGGAGGCTTTGCCTCGGAAGCTGGCGCTACCGCCTGCTCGACGCGCGCGACATCCTCAGCATCCGGCGTTTCCGCCTCGATCCGCTGCTCCACCACTTCCGCCTTCGGCGCAGGCGCGCGGTCGACTTCGTTCCCCGTACCTTCGACCTCGATCACCACCAGGGGCGAGCCGATGGCGATGACATCTCCTTCGGCGCCCGCCACTTCGACGATCACGCCGGAAACCGGGCTCTCCATCTCGACCGTCGCCTTGTCGGTCATCATGTCGGCAAGGCGGCCGTCTTCCTCGACCGTATCGCCGATCTTGACGTGCCAGGCGACGATCTCGGCTTCGGCGATGCCTTCGCCGATGTCCGGCAGGCGGAATGTGAAACGACCCATCGGATCAATCCTTCATGAGCCGATCGACCGCCTCGCCAATGCGGACGGGACCGGGGAAATAGGCCCACTCGAGGCTGTGCGGATAAGGCGTGTCGAAACCCGTCACGCGCTCCACCGGGGCTTCAAGATGATAGAAGCAGCGCTCCTGGACGAGCGTGACGAGTTCGGCACCGAATCCAGAGGTGCGCGTCGCCTCGTGTATCACCAAGCATTTCCCCGTCTTCTCCACCGACTTTTCCACAGTGTCGATGTCGAGCGGGACGAGGCTGCGCAGATCGATGATCTCGGCATCGATGCCCTTCTCGGCCAGCACCGCTTCGGCCACATGGACCATGGTGCCGTAAGTCACGACCGTCAGCGCCGCGCCTTCACGCACCACGCGCGCCTTGCCGAGCGGCACCTTGTAGTAGCCCTCCGGCACCTGGCTGCCGGGCAGGCCCTTCCATGGCCGGGAGGGACGGTCGTAATAGCCGTCGAACGGGCCGTTGTAGATGCGCTTCGGTTCGAAGAAGATGACCGGATCGTTGTCCTCGATCGCAGCGATCAGCAGGCCCTTGGCGTCATAGGGAGTTGCCGGGATCACCGTCTTGAGCCCGGCGACATGGGTGAACAGCGCCTCGGGACTCTGGCTGTGGGTCTGGCCCCCGAAGATGCCGCCACCGAACGGCGAGCGCACCGTGATCGGCGCGACGAACTCACCGGCCGAGCGATACCGCAGGCGTGCAGCTTCCGATACGAGCTGGTCGAGGCCGGGATAGATGTAGTCCGCGAACTGGATTTCCGGGACCGGGCGCAGGCCATAGGCGGCCATGCCCACCGCGGCGCCGATGATGCCGCATTCGTTGATCGGCGTATCGAAAACGCGGTTCTTGCCGAACTTCTTCTGAAGCCCCGCCGTCGCGCGGAACACGCCGCCGAAATAGCCGACATCCTCGCCCATGATCACGACATCGGGATCGCGCGCCATCATGATGTCGAGCGCGTCGTTGATCGCCTCGATCATGTTCATCGGGCGGCTCGGCGCGTCGTGGAGGCTGACGGGGTTTTCCTCGATCATGGTCCTCACTCCTTCCACTCCGGCCATTTGGTCTGTCGCTCGCGGATCGCCTGATCGGCCTGCTCCTGGAGATGCCAGGGCAATTCCTCGAAGACGTCCTCGAACATGGTGTGGAACGGATGGTGCAGGCCGTGGCCGAGGATGCCGTTCTTCTCGGCTTCCTTGGTGGCCGCCTTGACCTGCTCCGCAAGGTCACGGTCCATCGCCTCGTGCTGCTCCTCCGACCATTCGCCAAGCGCGATCAGGTGCTTCTTGAGGCGCATGATCGGATCGCCCAGCGGCCAGTCCTCGGCCTCGCGCGCGGAGCGGTAGGCGTTGGGGTCGTCCGAAGTCGAATGGCCTTCCGCGCGGTAGGTGAAGTGCTCGATCAGGGTCGGGCCCTTGTTGGCGCGGGCGCGGTTGGCGGCCCATTCCATGGCGGCATAGACTGCAAGGATGTCGTTGCCGTCCACCCGCAGCCCGGCAATGCCGTAGCCCGCCGCGCGTGCCGCGAAGGTCGTGCGCTCCGCCCCGGCAAAGCCCGAGAAGCTGGAGATCGCCCACTGGTTGTTGACCACGTTGAGCACCACCGGGGCGTTGTAGACTGCCGCGAAGGTCATCGCCGCGTGGAAATCGCCCTCGGCGCTGGAGCCTTCGCCCACGAAGCTGGTGGCGATGCGCGTATCGCCCTTGATCGCGCTGGCCATCGCCCAGCCAACTGCTTGCGGAAACTGGGTGGCAAGGTTGCCGGAGATAGAGAAGAACCCGTAGTCCTTGGCCGAATACATGATCGGCAGTTGTCGGCCCTTCAGCGGGTCGGCGCGGTTGGAGTAGATCTGGTTGACCATCTCCACCAGCGGATAGCCGCGCGCGATCAGGATACCCTGCTGGCGGTAGCTGGGGAACACCATGTCATCCGCCGCAAGCGCGTGGGCGCAGGCGATCGAGATCGCCTCTTCGCCGGTGGATTTCATGTAGAAGCTGGTCTTGCCCTGCCGCTGGCCGCGATACATCCGATCGTCGAACGCGCGGGTGAGCGCCATCGTGGAGAGCATGCGCCGCAGCGTCTCGGGGTCCAGGTGGGGATCCCAGGGCCCCGTGGCGCGATGATCGTCATCCAGCACGCGGATCATGTCGAGGGTAAGCGGCCAGGTGGCCCCCGCTTCGCAGGCCTCGTCCGGCCGGGCCAGAAGGCCCGGTTCGGGGATTTGCAGGTGAGAGTAATCCACCGTGTCACCGGGCCGATACTTCGGCTCGGGGACATAGAGATCGAGTGGCGGCAAATTGCCGCGCGATTTACCTGTACGAACCGGGCCTTCGGCCATTCTGGTTATCCTCTCCCGCCTTTCCGGGCCATGGAAAGCCGAACCGAGCCAGGAAAAAGGGACGAACCTGGCGCGTTTCAAAATTCCACGGTCAGGTCATATTATTTCAACCTCCGGCAATGTCAATCCACAGATGAGAGCCGCTAAACCGGCCCTAGACAGCCACCGGCGCGGCGATGTGCGCTTGCGGCGCGTAGCCGGAAACCACGAAATCCTCGATCCGGTAGTCGAAGATCGAATCGGGCCTGCGGCCGATTTCGAGCCGCGCTTCGCCTTCGGGTTGGCGCGAGAGCTGCTCTTCGACCAGGCCGGCATGGTTGAGGTAGAGATGGACATCACCGCCCATCCAAACGACCTCGCCCGGCTCAAGGTTGCATTGCTGCGCGAACATGCGGGTCAGCAGCGCCAGCGACCACATATTGAAGGCGAAACCCAGCCCGAGATCGCAGCTGCGCTGATAGAGCGCGCAAGAAAGGCGCCCATCGGCCACATGGAACTGATAGCTCTTGTGACAGGGCGGCAGCGCCATCGAATCCAGCTCCGCGACGTTCCACCCCTCGATGATGTGGCGGCGGCTGCCGGGATTTTGCTTCAGGCTCTCGATCACTTGCGCGACCTGGTTCACCCCGGCATCGCGCCGGCGATAGAGCCCCTCGCCCGCATCCTCGTAGACCGGCCAATCGACCCACTGCTTGCCGTAGACCGGGCCGAGATCGCCCCACTTCTCTGCAAAGGCCGCGTCCTCGACGATACGGCGAGAGAATTCGGCGCGCTCGATCGTCTCGCCGGTTTCGCGGCGATAGCGGTCCAGCGGCCAGTCGGTCCAGATTTCAACGCCTTGCGCGCAGAGCGACCGGATATTGGTGTCCCCGGTCAGGAACCACAGCATTTCGCGCGTGGCGGTCTTCCAGTAGACGCGCTTGGTGGTAAGCAGGGGCATCGCGCCGCCGGACAGGTCGAAGCGGATCGTCGCGCCGAACACCGAACGCGTGCCGACGCCGGTGCGGTCCACCCGCTCGTCGCCCTCCTCCCAGATCCGGCGCATAAGATCGAGGTACTGCCACTCCCAGTGGCGTTTCTGCCCGGCAGGTGTGATCGAAGCGGTGGAATCGGCTGTCAGTATTTCGGTCATGCGCGAAACCTAGCCGATCGCGGGAAAGGTTCAAACGAACAGCGTCCCGCTTGACCGGGGATATGAGCGTCCGGCATCACGTTCGAATATCATGACACTGTTGCAGCACGCCTTTCTCGCGATCCTGATCCAGCTCGTCCTGCGCCTCGCCGCCGGAAACTGGTGGTCGGGAGCGGCCGTGGCCTCCGCCTATTTCGTCGGCCGCGAGGTTGCGCAGGCCGAATACCGCTGGATCGAGTGGTTCGGCGGCGGCTTGAGGGCGAACATGCCTTGGTGGGGTCCATTCGACCTTCGCGTCTGGCCCAAGCTCGACCAATGGATGGACTGGATCGGGCCGATCGTGGTCACCTGCTCGATCGCCGCGGTCATGGCCGCCAGACGTCGCCGGTGAGACCCATGCGCACCATCGGGTTCACAAGAGGAAGGAGCCCAGACAGCAAAAAACCCAGCGTTTCCGCTGGGTTTCTAAGCCTCACCCGAAGGTGAAATGGTCGGGGAAAGAGGATTCGAACCTCCGGCCCCTGCCTCCCGAAGACAGTGCTCTACCAGGCTGAGCTATTCCCCGACCGGGTGGGCGTTCCGAAGAGCGCCCTGGGCAGGAGCGCGCCTATATAGGGCGACTCCGGGGGTGGCAAGGGGCCATTCTCATTTTTGTTCGGGCTATCGGCCCGCAAGCTGCAAGAACGGCCGCCAGAGCACCGAAAACTCTCAAAAATCCTAGCAAAAACAAAAATTTCCACAGGCTGCATTTCCACGATACGTGCCTGCGGCGGTGAGTTTTCCCAAGCGAATCTTGTCATGTGAAGCGTCAATTCAGGCGAATCGGACCGATTTCCGCCTTCACCTTACCCCTTTCGGCCAGCCCTATTGTCGCAGTCGCGCCGCCCCGGCAGAACGGCGACGAGGGATGCATTGTCGGCAAAAGCTTCAGGAGTGACGATGCGACATCTGCGAACGTTCAGCGCCTTGGCCCGGCGCAACCTGCCCGGACTCCTTGCCCTCGCTTTGCCGTCCGTGGTTCTCGCCTCCGGAGCGCCGCCTGCTCCCGTCCGGCTGACGCCCGTCACGCTGGCGGCAGGCATCAACCCCATGCCCGATATCGCCGGAACCGGAGAGGCAGGGTCGATCGCGCAGCTCTGGCGGCAGAACAACAAGGTGCGCGGGCAGCATGTCTTCCTGGTGAAAGTGGGAGAGGCCACCGCCAGCTTCGAAGGCCGGGAGCAGATCGAGGACAGGCCGGACGTTGGTGACGACATGATCCGCTCCGTCCGCTTCGCGCGCGGCGAATATCGCGGCGTCTCGACACTCTATATATTGACGGCCAGCCGCGACATCGGTGCCTCGACCTATGAGGCCGCGCTCACGCGCATCCAGTCCTTCGCGCTGGTGAGGAAGGGCGGGGCTTTCACTTTCGCTCCGGTGCAGGACTTTCCGGCCAAGGAAAAATACTGCCATGCCGACGCGGCCCTGCTGGCTGAACTGAACTTTCCGCTTTCGCCTGTTTATGCGGGACGGGTGACGCCGACGGGATGTTGAACAGCCGTCGTCCCGGACTTGATCCGGGACCGCTGGCAGTTCTTGAGGCGCCACGCCGCGAGCAAGGCGGGCCCGGCCACCGGTCCCGGATCAAGTCCGGGACGACGAGACTGCGTCATCCGCCGCGCAGCAATTGCACGCCCCAGTCGCGTTCGAACAGATAGAGCAACAAGCGTGCCGCTTCGCCGCGCGGGCCGGCCAGGCCGCCGTCGCGTTCGATCAGCAGGCGGGCGTCGTCGTGGGCCAGCGGTAGCAGTTTGGTGATCTGTTCCAGGCTGGCGATGCGGAACGGGGTGTCGCCCGACTGCCGCGTGCCCAGCAGTTCGCCGCCGCCGCGCAGTTGCAGATCCTCCTCGGCCAGACGGAAGCCGTCCTGCGTTTCCCGCATCAGGGCAAGGCGCTGGCGGGCGGTTTCGCTGAGCTGCTGGCCGCGCAGCAGGAGGCAGGTCGATTTCTCGCTGCCGCGCCCCACGCGCCCGCGTAGCTGGTGAAGCTGCGCCAGGCCGAAGCGCTCGGCCTGCTCGATCACCATGAGCGTGGCATTCGGCACGTCGACGCCAACCTCGATCACCGTGGTCGCCACCAGCACCGCAGCCTCGCCGCTGGAAAAACGCTCCATGCCCGCGTCTTTCGCCTCGGGCTTGAGCTGGCCGTGGACGAGCACCACCCGATCCCCGAAACGCTCCTTCAGTGTCGCATAGCGCGCCTCGGCGGCGGCAAGATCGTCGTTCTCGCTTTCGCTGACCATCGGGCAGACCCAATAGGCCTGCTGGCCCGTCTCGATATGGCGAGCGATGCCCTCTACCACGTCGGCCATGCGCTCCACCGATACCACGCGCGTATCGATGGCCTGGCGCCCCGGCGGCAGTTCGTCGAGCTTGGAGACTTCCATCTCTCCATACTGGGCGAGCGTCAGCGTTCGGGGGATCGGCGTGGCGGTCATTGCCAGGGTATGCGGCGTCCGGCGCCCCTTGCGCGCCAGCATCAGCCGCTGGCCGACGCCGAAGCGGTGCTGCTCGTCGATCACCACCAGCGCCAGATTGCGATAGGACACGGTATCCTGGAAAATCGCGTGAGTGCCGACGATGATATCTATGGAGCCGCCGACCAACCCCATCAGGATAGCCTCGCGCGCCTTGCCCTTGTCGCGCCCGGTCAGCAGCGCGATTTCGACGCCGGTGCCCTGGAGCATCCTGGCCAGCGTCTCGTAATGCTGGCGAGCGAGAATCTCGGTCGGCGCGAGCAGCGCCGCCTGCGCCCCGGCCTCCACCGCGATGAGCATGGCGTTGAGCGCGACCACCGTCTTGCCCGCGCCGACATCTCCCTGAAGCAGACGCAGCATCGGCGCGTTCTGCGCCACGTCGCCCTCGATCTCGTCAATGGAGCGCTTCTGCGCGCCGGTCAGCGCGAACGGAAGCTTCAGCCTGGCGCGCAGCGCACCGTCGCCCTTCAGCGGCGTGCCGGACTGCTTGCGGTTGCTCTCCCGCACCAACATCAGCGCCAGCGCATTGGCCAGCAGCTCGTCATAGGCGAGCCGGTCTCGCGCCTGGGCATGGGTGCCGCGGTGGACTTCGCGCACGGCCTCGTGCCAGCCGGGCCACTTCATCTTGTCGTACAAACCCGGCTCGATCCACTCGGTCAGTGCGGGCACCGCCTTGAGCGCCTGCTGCACCAGCCCCGCCACGCGCCCCTGCGTCAGCCCTTCGGACAGCGGATAGACCGCCTCGCACAGCTGGCCCACCGGCGCGGCGCTGCTTTCCGAGATATGTTCGGGATGCACCATCTGGAGCATCTGGCCATACTGGTCGAGGCGCCCGGCCACCCAGCGTGTCTCGCCCACGGGAAGCTGCTTCTTCGCCGTGTAGGACGCGCGCCCGAAATAGGTGATCGTGCAAATGTTGCCGGCCGTGTCCTCGGCTATTACCCGGAATGGCCCGCGCCCTGACGGCGAGCGATGCTCGCGCACGGCAAGCTGGACGATCACGTTCTCGCCCACGCCGGCATCGTCGAGATTGGTGACGGCGCGCCGCTCCACGAAGCGATCCGGCAGATGATAGAGCAGATCCCGGATGCGGGTCAGCCCTAGTTTCTCCAGCGGACGCTTGAGCTTGGGGCCCACGCCATCCAGGGAATCGGTCTCGGTGAACAGGCAATTCAGAGCTTCGGGCCGCATGGGCAGCCTCTTAGCGCGACTACCTCTCGTTTCGCCAGACCGTTGGGGAACGGATTTGCGGACAGCCACGTTGGTTCGATGTCCCCCATCACCAGCATAGGAGAAATGCATGCTTCTTCCGCACGGAACCGTGTTTGCGATCGTCGACGGTGAAAACTTCGAACTCTATCGCAACGCGGGTCGCGAAGCCGCGCCGAAACTCACCGCGCTGGACACTCCGGACCTCGAGGCCACCAACTTCAGCGCCGGCTTCCGCCGCCGCGACGATGCCGTCTCGCGTCACCAGGCCCGCACGGGCGACGGCAGCAACGATTCGCTCGATGAAAGCGCCCATGCCGCCGCCGTGGCGGGTTGGCTCAACCAACAGGTGCTCGACCGCGAGATCGACCAGCTCGTGATCGTGGCGGATCCCCGCTCGCTGGGCGAGATGCGGCGGCACTATCACAAGGAACTGAAGAGCGCCCTGCTCACCGAAGTCCCCAAGACCATGACCGGGCGGCGCGGCGAAGAGATCATCAAGGTGTTCCAGCCCGCCCGAACCTGAACAGCCCGATCCTGAACAGCCCGATCCTGAACAACCCGAACTTGCCCATGCCCGCGCCGTATCGTAACGGCGCGGGCATGACCGAACTTTCACCCCAGAGGCAGGAGCGGCTCGCCCGCCTCAAGTTCCGCGCCTGGCATCGCGGCACGCGCGAGGCCGATTACATGATCGGCTGCTTCTTCGACCGCTTCCACAGCGAATGGACCGACGCCGACCTCGATCTCTTCGAAAGGATGATCGACGAGGAGGATGTCGACATCATGGCGTGGGCTTTGGGCACGCAAAGCATCCCCGAAGACTATCGCGGCCCGATGATGGACCGCATGATGAAGCTCGATTACGTCGAAATTCCACGCTGAACTCCCGATTCACCAGGGGCTGACCTGACGCCGGCATGACCGATTTCCAACGCATTCTCGCGGCGACTTCGCCTCTCACGCTCGCTTCGGTAACGCGCGGCGCCCAGCCGCTGGTTATGGCGGACCTCGCCCGCGCCGCAGCCAGTGCCGCCAAGGCCGGCCGTGCGGTCTTCATCGCCGACAACGAAAGCGCAATGCGCGCCGTGGCCGAGGCCGCGCAGTTCTTCGCTCCGGAGCTGGACGTTCTCGAATTTCCGGCGTGGGATTGCCTCCCCTACGACCGCGCCAGCCCGGCCCTTTCGGTCAGCGCCCGCCGCCTTGCCGCCCTGCACCGGCTCCAGCTCAAGCGCAGCGGCCCGCAGCTTCTGGTCACCACCGCCAATGCCGTGCTCCAGCGCGTGCTCACGCCGTTCCGCATCCGCGAATCGGTGCGCCTGCTGAAACCCAATACCGAGATCGGCCACGAGAGCCTGATCGCATTGCTGCGCCGTCAGGGCTACCAGCGCAGCGATACCGCGATCGACGCGGGCGAGTTCGCGGTGCGCGGCTCGATCTTCGATATCGTCCCCTCCGGTCTGGAAGGCGGCCTGCGCCTCGACTTCTTCGGGGACGAACTCGAAACCCTGCGCCTGTTCGATACCGGCACCCAGCGCACCACGGGTTCAGTGCCGGAGCACCTGCTGCTCCCCGCCAGCGAAGCCCTGATCGACGACGACAGCGTCAAGCGCTTCCGCAGCCGCTACCGCGAGATGTTCGGCGCCAACGCCACGGCCGATCCGCTCTACCAGGCGGTCAGCGATGGTCGTCGCCTGGCGGGCATGGAGCACTGGCTGCCGCTGTTCGAGGACAGGCTGGTCACCCTGTTCGATCACCTGTCCGACGACGACCTGCTGGTGATCGACAGCTCTGCGCTCGGCGCCACGGACGAGCGCTTCACCGACATCGCGGACTATCACAAGGCCCGCCTGGAAACCTCGGGCCAGAAGGCGGGATCTTATCGTCCGCTGGCCGCCGACGCGCTCTATCTGGGACGCGACGAGTTCGAGCAGGCCGTTGCCGCTTTCCCGGTCCACCGCGCCGATCCCTTCGCGCAGCCCGAATCGAAGACGGTCATCGATTTCGGCTTCGGCAACGCCCGCGACTTCACCCCCGAACGCGCGCGCGGCGACAATGCCTATGAAGCCGCCGCCAAGCATCTTCACGCCGTCGCGAAATCAGGTCGCAAGGCGATCCTCGCCGCCTATTCCACCGGCAGCCGTGCGCGTCTCGTCTCGATCCTCGGCGAGGCTCAGGGGCCGGAACCCAAGCTGGCCGACACCTGGCAGGAAGCGCTCGGCCTTGCCGTTCAGGGTCGCTCCGCCGCGCTGGTGCTGCCGCTGGAAACCGGCTTCACCAACGAGTCCGTCGAAGTCGTCACCGAGCAGGACATCCTGGGCGACCGCCTGGTCCGCCGGAAGAAAAAGAAGAAGGATTCCGACGCCTTCCTAGCCGAACTGGCGGCACTGACGCCGGGCGACCTGATCGTCCACATGGACCACGGCATCGGGCGCTACGAAGGCCTCCAGTCGATCCCCGTCGGCCAGAGCCCGCACGATTGCGTCATGCTGACCTATGCGGGCGGCGACAAGCTATACATCCCCGTCGAGAACCTCGACGTCCTCTCGCGCTACGGCAGCGAGGCGGAAGGCGTCGCGCTCGACAAACTGGGCGGCGAAGCCTGGCAGAAGCGCCGCGCCAGGCTGAAGGAACGCATCCGCGAGATCGCGGGCGAACTGATGAAGACCGCCGCCGAGCGCGCCCTGCGCGTCGCGCCGGCGCTGCTGCCCGAAAAATCGTCCTACGACCAGTTCGTCGATCGCTTCCCCTGGCAGGAAACCGAGGACCAGGAACACGCCATCGACGACGTGCTGGGCGACCTTGCCGAGGGCAAGCCGATGGACCGCCTGGTCTGCGGCGACGTCGGCTTCGGCAAGACCGAAGTCGCCCTGCGCGCGGCCTTCGTCGCCGCCATGGCGGGCCAGCAGGTCGCCGTGGTCGCGCCGACCACCCTGCTCGCGCGCCAACACTATTCGAGCTTCGCGGAACGCTTCAACGGATTCCCGCTGGAAGTCGGCCGCCTTTCGCGACTGGTGCCGGAAAAGGAAGCCCGGACCACCCGCGAAGGCCTGACCGCAGGCACCATGGACGTCGTCTGCGGAACCCACGCGATCCTAGCGAAGTCCGTCAACTTCAAGCGGCTCGGCCTGGTCATCGTCGACGAGGAGCAGCGCTTCGGCGTCAACCACAAGGAGCGCCTCAAGCAGCTTCGCACCGACGTCCACGTCCTGACGCTCACCGCCACGCCGATCCCGCGCACGCTTCAGATGGCGATGTCGGGCCTGCGCGAACTCTCGACCATCCAGACCCCGCCGGTGGACCGCCTTGCGGTGCGCACCTATGTGATGGAATGGGACGAGATGGTGATGCGCGAGGCCCTGCTGCGCGAACACCATCGCGGCGGCCAGAGCTTCATCGTCGTGCCCCGCATCTCGGACATGGCCGAAGTCGAGGAATGGCTGGCCAAGCATGTGCCCGAAGTGAAGGTCATCTCTGCCCACGGCCAGATGAGCGCGGGCGAAGTGGAAGAACGCATGAGCGCCTTCTACGAGGGCAAGTACGAGGTACTGCTTTCCACCACGATTGTCGAAAGCGGCATCGACATTCCGCGCGCCAACACCATTATCATCCACCGCGCCGATCGCTTCGGCCTGGCCCAGCTCTATCAGCTGCGTGGACGCGTAGGCCGCTCGAAACTGCGCGCCTATGCCTACCTGACGACGCCTGCCGGGCGAGCCCTGTCCGAAGTGGCCGAAAAGCGCCTCAAGGTCTTGAGCGACCTCGATTCGCTGGGCGCGGGCTTCCAGCTTGCCAGCCACGACCTCGACATTCGCGGCGCGGGCAACCTGCTGGGCGACGAACAGTCCGGCCATATCCGCGAGGTCGGCTTCGAACTGTATCAGTCGATGCTGGAGGACGCGATCCTTGAAGCCCGCGCGGGCGGCGTCGGCCTTGAGAAGAACACATCGGGGCTCAGCCCGCAGATCACCGTCGACGCGCCGATCATGATCCCGGAGGATTACGTCCCCGATCTGGCCGTTCGCATGGCGCTCTATCGCCGCCTCAACGACGCCGACAGCAAGGACGAGATCGAATCGCTCTCGGCCGAGATGATCGACCGTTTCGGCCCCCTGCCTCCGGCCACGGCGAACCTCGTCCAGCTCATCCAGATCAAGCGGCAGGCGATCGCGGCGCATATCGCCAAGGTCGACGTCGGTCCGCGCGGCACGCTGGTCAGCTTCCACAACGACAGCTTCCCCAACCCGGCCGGCCTCATCGCCTATGCCGAGCGTCTCCACGGCACGGTCAAGCTGCGGCCCGACAACAAGCTGGTGCTCGCGCGCGCCTGGGGCGATCCGAAGAGCCGGTTGAATGGGCTCCTGCAGCTGACGAAGGGGCTGGCAGCCGTAGCGCGCAAGGGCTGACACCTCGCCAAAAAACCACCGTCATCCTGAACTTGTTTCAGGACCCATTTTTGACCATCAGCGTCCGGTTGATCGGCGAGATGGATCCTGAAACGAGTTCAGGATGACGTATGTGGTCGGCGCCGCCTTTTGCCCCCAACCAAACCTACATCACCGGCACCTTGATCCGCGCAATCAACCCGCCGCAGGGCGAGGTCGCGAAGGAAAGCTCTCCGCCGAAGCGCATCATCAGCCGATGCGCGGTGGGAATGCCGAGACCGAATCCGGGCGTATCCCGCGTTCTTGCCTCGTCCAGCCGGAAGAACGGCGTCAACACGTCCTCGAAGTGGCTCGGCGGAATCCCCGGCCCGGTATCCTCGACCTCGATAATCCAGTCCGCCCCCTCGCGGCGAACCGCGACTTCCGCGCGGCCGCCGAAGCGGATCGCGTTTTCCACCAGCGCACTCGTGGCCAGCGCCAGCGGCTCGGGGAAACTCTCGACCACGGCCTTGCCCGCCTGTGTCAGCCGCGCGCGCCCTTCGTAAGGCGCGATTACCGCGGCCACGAGTTCACCCAGATCCACAGGCTCTGCCTCAGACGAAAGGTGCTGGGCACGCAGATAGCCTTGCAGGGACGCCAGCAGGCCCTCCATCTCGTCGATACTGCCCTGCACGATCTCGGAAATCTCCGGATCGTCGATGAGGTCGGCGGCAATCTGCTGGCGCGAGAGCGGCGTGCGCAAGTCATGACTGATCGCCTCGAAGGACCGCGCCTGATCTTCCAGCAACCGCGCGATGCGTTCCTGCATGACGTTCATCGAATGGGCGAGATTGCGCAAGTCTTCGGGGCCGCTCTCGCGAATCTCCACCTGTTGGCCATGGCCGATCGCATCGGCCGCCCGCGTCAGGCGGCGCAGCGGGTTCGTCAGCAGACGCAGCAGGATAAGCCCGATCGCAATGCAGGCCAGCGCCGTGCACAGCATCAGCACGCTGGCACGCAAGGCGATCGGCCACATGGAGGTAATGTCGCGCGAACGGAAATTAAGCCACTTGCCGTCGGCAAGGCGGACGGACCCGACAAGATCGCTTTTGCCCCCGGTGGCGTCCGCCATGGTCAGGTTGAGCGGACGGTTGGCCAGCGACGGCTCCCATTCGATTACCTGCCCCGCGATTCGGCGCAGCGATTCGGAATCCGCCATCCCCCGCACCGCCGGCTCTGGCGAGAACTCCGCCTTGAGATGCCCCGTCGTCATGATCGGCGCGGCGAGATTGGGCTGGAGCGCGTGGATACGATCGCTGACCACGATCAGCTCGGCAATCCGCCGCGCATGATCCGCGCGAATCGTCTGCCGGTCGATGGATTGATAGAACAGCAGGCTGCCGATCAGTTGCGCCACGCAAAGTGCGAGGAAAACGACCGCAGCCAGGACTGCCAGACGCGGAATACTGATTCGGGTCACGTTTCCTCTCGCGGGATGCCCGATTGTTCTGCGCGATATGCCGGGGCGTCCTGAAAGAGCGCTCTCACCGGATGAGGCGTTCGTCAATGTTCTGTCTGGACGAGAAACATTTTGATACTTGCGGAGCCGTCCGCCGCATCTGCATCATTTGCAGAGCGCCTTTCCCGCTTCCGGTTTCCGGAAGGTAGAAAGTGGCTCCCCGAGTAGGATTCGAACCTACGGCCATTCGATTAACAGTCGAATGCTCTACCGCTGAGCTATCGGGGAGCAGCCTGTCAGTGTTACCACCGCCGGGCAGGAGTGCGCCTATAAAAGGGGTTATCGGGGTTGGCAAGCACTCAGTCATGAAAATGTCGAGAAAACTTTTCCACAGAGCAAACCGCCACTTCAGGGCATTTCCTCAGACCTGGAACTGCTCGGCGAAGATGCGCTCCTCCAGCGTGAAGCCCGGATCGAACAGCAGGGTCAGCTCCTTCTCAGCATTGGCGACGATGCGCACGGTTTTCACATCGCGCACTTCCTTCTGGTCGGCCACCGCAGCCACGGGGCGCTTGCCGGGCTCGCGAATGCGAAATTCGACCTCCGCGCTTTCCGGCAGGATCGCGCCCTTCCAGCGGCGCGGACGGAACGGGCTCAGCGGGGTCAGCGCCAGCATACGCGAACCGAGGGGAAGGATCGGGCCGTTGGCGGACAGGTTGTAGGCGGTGGACCCTACCGGAGTGGCCACCAGTACGCCGTCCCCGACAAGCTCCTCCATCCGCACCTTGCCGTTGATCGTCACTTCCAGCTTGGCCGTCTGGCGGGTTTCGCGCAGCAGCGAGACTTCGTTGATCGCGTAGTAGACGAAGCTGCGGCCGTCATGGCTGGTGGCATGCATCTGAAGCGGTCGCACCGGCACCGGATGGGCCTCTGCGATACGCTCGGCGATCGGAACGCCGTCATGCGGGCCGTTCATCAGGAAGCCCACGGTGCCCAGGTTCATGCCGTAGACCGGTTTGATCCAGTCCCGGTCCAGCATCTCATGCAGGACATGCAGCAGGAAGCCGTCCCCGCCGACGACCACGAGCACGTCGGCCTCGACCAGATCGACCCAGTCATGGGCGCGCCGCAGCTCCTCCGCTCCGTCCTGCGCCTTGGCGCTGTCCGAAACGATGAGGCCCAGCTTGGGTTCGTCAGCCATTGCAATTCCCGACGTGAAGAGGCGCGCGCTCCGGATTGGAGCGCGAAAGGGAAGATTTCTTGAGGCCGCGTCTCATTTTGAAGCCCTTTTCATCTCCGCGACCTTTCGAATTTTGCATCGTTTGGCAAGGCCTTTGGCTATAGCAGCGGCGATGGGCGAACGACGCAAAGGTCCGCCGCGGGGCCATGCCCGCCGGCTGGAAGACAGACTGACCGGGATTCCCGGCCTGGAGGCCGTGCGCGAACGCATCGCCGGATGGCGCGCCGATGCCGAAAGCGCACCGCAGCACGCCCATGTCCACGCCATGCTCGTGTCCCTGCGGCGGCTCGACACGATCAACATGGCCTATGGCGCCGAGGCCGGTGACGGCGCTTTGGAGGAAGTAGCAGGCCGCATCGCCCATTTCGCGGGCGAGGAACTCGACGGCCCCTGGCTGGTCGCGCGTGCGGGCGGTGGCTCCTTCGTGTTGGCCGCCAACGAGGCATGCAGCCGGGAACGCTGGCATCTCGTGGCCGACCAGCTGGCCGACGCCATTGCCCGCCCGATCGCCCTGCCCACCGGCGTGCTGCGCCTTTCTCCGCGCATTGCGCTGATTCGAGCGCTCACCGGCGAAAGCGTCGATTCGATGCTGGACCGGCTCGGCCATGCGCTGACAGGCCTTCAGGACCAGTCCGCCACGCGGCTCGGCTGGGCCGATGGCGAAGTCACGGTGCCGGGACGCTCGGCCGCGCAGCTGGAAGCCGACCTGCTCAGCGCGATCGATCGGGACGAGATCGAGATCCTGTTCCAGCCGCAGTTCAGCCTTGCTGACGATTCGCTTACCGGCGCGGAAGCGCTTGCCCGCTGGAACCACCCCGTGCTCGGCCGTATCGGCGCGGGCGCCCTCTTCGCCATTGCCGAGCGCGCCGATCATATCGGCCCCCTGTCCCGCCACATCGCCGCCAAGGCGATGGCGGCGGCGGGGCAATGGCCGGGGGACTTGCGCCTTTCGATCAACGTCACGCCCGCCGACCTCGCTTTCGGCACTTACGTACGCCAGATGCTGGACCTCGTGCGTGAAAGCGGCTTTCCGCCGCGCCGCCTGACGCTGGAGATCACCGAGCAATCGCTGATCAGCGACATCACGCAGACCGCACAGATGATGGCGGAGTTCTCCTCGCAGGGCATCCGCATCGCCCTGGACGATTTCGGCGCGGGGTTCTGCAACTTCCGCTATCTCAAAGTCCTGCCGATCCACTACCTCAAGCTGGACCGCACCATGATCGAAGGCGTCGCCACCGACCGCCGCGACGTAGCGGTGCTGCGCGCCATCGTCGCCATGGCGCGGGCGCTGGACCTTGAGGTCATCGCCGAGGGGATCGAGGAGGAAGAACAGCGGGACGTCGCCGCGCGCGAAGGCTGCGCCTATTTCCAGGGCTTCCTGCGCGCCCAGCCGATGTCGGTGGCGATGTTCGCCAAGCTGGCGCGCGTCGGCGGCGAATGAGCTTGCCGTCGTCCCGGACCTGATCCGGGACCGCTGGCAATACTTTAGGCGCAACCTTAAGCGCGAGGCACTACCCTAAAAAAAAAGCAAAACGCGCGCTTCCGGTTGTCCCGAAAGCGCGCGTGGCTTTGCCAGCGGTCCCGGATCAAGTCCGGGACGACGATGGGGTCAGTGCCCCGTTACGCCAGGGCGCCGTGGCAGTGCTTGTACTTCTGGCCCGAACCGCAAGGGCAAGGCGCGTTGCGGCTGATCGGCAGGTCCGCATAGGGATTCTCGCCCGAGGCGCCCGTGCCGACACCGGCCTGCGGGCTGCCCGCCAGCGTGCCGAACAGTTCGGGCATGAAGGACGAACCGTCCCCGTCGTTCGAATTGTCGAGGCCGGTCAGCGGATCGATGTGTCCGGTCAGGAAGTCCGGCAGTTCGGGCAGTCCCGACGGCTCGGGCATGCGCAGTTCGCTGACCGAGAGGATGCGCGTCACGTCTTCGCGGATCTGGTCGAGCAGGCGCTCGAACAGGCTGAACGCCTCGGTCTTGTATTCGTTGATCGGCGTCTTCTGGGCGTAGGCGCGCAGGAACACCACCTGACGCAGCGCGTCGAGGGTGGAAAGGTGCTCCTTCCAGTAGTGATCGAGGCGGTCGAGCAGGATCGACTTTTCCACCTGGCGCCAGATCGCCGGATCGTCCTGCGCCATCTTCGCGTTCATGTGCTCGGTGGCCATGGCGGCGATGCGTTCCTCGACGAGCTCGGGATCGACCCCGTTCTCCTCGATCCACGCTTCCAGCGGCACATCGATGCCGAGGATGTCGAGCGCCCTGTCCTTGAGGCCTTCGATATTCCAGTGTTCGGGATAGGAACCGGCCGGGCAGGCATCGGCAACGATCGCATTGACGGTGTCGTTGCGCATGTCGACCACGACTTCGTCGACCGTTTCCGAATCCATGATGTCGGCACGCTGCTCGTAGATGACCTTGCGCTGGTCATTCATCACGTCATCGTATTCGACGACCTGCTTGCGGACTTCGTAGTTGCGCGCCTCGACCTTCTTCTGCGCGGTCTCGATGGCCTTGGACAGCCACTTCGAACCGATCGCCTCGCCATCGGCCAGATTGCTGTTCATCATCTTGGCGAAGAGCGTGTCCGGGCCGAAGATGCGCAGGAGGTCGTCCTCCAGGCAGAGGTAGAACTTCGAAAGGCCCGGATCGCCCTGACGGCCCGAACGGCCGCGCAGCTGGTTGTCGATGCGGCGGCTTTCGTGGCGCTCGGTGCCGATCACGCAGAGGCCGCCGGCTTCGAGCACGAGGCGCTTCTGCTCGGCGACTTCCATCTTGATGCGGGCGATGGCCTCGTTGCGCTCCGGCCCCTCGGGCATGTCGCGCAGCTCGTCCTCGACGCGGAACTCGACGTTGCCGCCCAGCTGGATGTCGGTGCCGCGACCGGCCATGTTGGTGGCGATCGTCACGGCCCCAAGGCTGCCCGCCTGCGCGACGATGTGCGCTTCCATCTCGTGGAAACGCGCGTTCAGCACCGAGTGCTTGACGCCTTCCTTGTTGAGGAAGTCCGACAGCAGTTCCGACTTCTCGATCGACACGGTGCCGACGAGCACCGGCTGGCCGGTTTCGTAACGCTCGCGGATGAGCTTGGCGATGGCGCCGAACTTGTCGTGGGTGTTCTTGTAGAACTCGTCTTCCTCGTCCACGCGCTGCACCGGCACGTTGGTGGGGATGGTGACTACGTTCATCTTGTAGATGTCGTAGAATTCGGCCGCCTCGGTGGCCGCCGTGCCCGTCATGCCCGACAGCTTGGGATACATGCGGAAGTAGTTCTGGAAGGTAATCGAGGCGAGCGTCTGGTTCTCCGGCTCGATGCGGACTCCTTCCTTGGCCTCGACCGCCTGGTGCAGGCCGTTCGACCAGCGGCGGCCGTCCATCATGCGCCCGGTGAACTCGTCGATGATGACGACCTTGCCGTCTTTGACGATGTAGTCGATGTCGCGCTTGAACATGACCACGCCCTTGAGCGCCTGGTCGAGGTGGTGGACCACCTGGGTGTTCTCGACGTCGTAGAGATTGGAGCCGACCAGCAGCCCGGCGGCTTCGAGCATACGCTCGGCCTTCTCGACGCCGTCCTCGGTCAGGCTGATGTTCTTGGTCTTCTCGTCCATCTCGTAGTCTTCGGGGACGAACTGCTTAACGACCGCGTCGACCTGCATGTAGAGTTCCGACTTGTCGTCAGTCGGACCCGAGATGATGAGCGGGGTGCGCGCCTCGTCGATGAGGATCGAGTCCACTTCGTCGACGATCGCGAAGTTGAAGGGGCGCTGCACCATCTGGCTGCGCTCGTGCTTCATGTTGTCGCGCAGGTAGTCGAAGCCGAATTCGTTGTTGGTGCCGTAAGTGATGTCGGCGCCATAGGCCTCGCGGCGTTCGTACTCGTTGAGGTTCGGCACGATCACGCCGATGGTCAGGCCGAGGAAGTTGTGCAGCTTGCCCATCTGCTCGGCGTCGCGGCGGGCCAGATAGTCGTTGACGGTGACGATGTGGACGCCCTTGCCCTCAAGCGCGTTGAGGTAGGTGGCGGTGGTGGCCACCAGGGTCTTGCCCTCGCCGGTGCGCATTTCCGCGATTTCGCCGCGATGGAGTACCATGCCGCCGATCATCTGCACGTCGAAATGGCGCATGCCGAACACGCGCTTCGAGGCTTCGCGCACGGTGGCAAACGCCTCGGGCATGATCTGGTCGAGCGTGCTGCCGTTCGCCAGCATTTCGCGGAACTTGGCGGTCTGCCCGGCCAGTTCCTCGTCGCTCATGGCCTCGAAAGCGGGTTCGAAAGCGTTGATCTGGGCGACGATCTTGTCGAGCGACTTGACGTAACGCTCGTTGGACGAGCCGAAAATGGACTTGGCGATGGCGCCGAACATGGCGGAGATCCCTGTTTTTCGTGAATGCGTATATCGGATGAGCGCGCCTGCGATACGCGCAGGCACGGGAAAGGTTTCGCGAATCTGCGAATGGCGCGGCGCGCTTACTCGCGCGCGCGGTCTATCCCGGTGAGAACCGCAGGAACCATGCGCGAAACCGGCGCTACCGCCAGAGGCGGCGCGTGACGGCGGGTATTGCGCAATCCGGGTTCGGGAAGCTGGGCAAGGGCCTCCGGGGCACGCGGCGCCTTGGCGGCGACGGCAGCTTCGGTCAGCACCACCTGCAAGCTGGCCACCTGCGAAGCGCGCGCTTCGGCAGGGCCGATCTGCGCGGCAAGACCCGTAAGCAGGGCCAGCAGGGTTAGGAGCAGGCGGTTTGCCATGGCGGATCAGATAAGCGGCGAAGGATGAATAGTCCACAACCCATCGCAAGGGCCGCAAGTTTCGTCCCGAGTACCTGCCCTAGGGTGTGTGGGGATTCAGTTCAGGCGGAGCCGAGAATGGTGGACTTCCGCGACCCGGAGCGCAGCGTACTTCGAGTACGTGAGCACCGGAAGCGCGGCCCGCATGGGCTGAATCCCCACACACCCTAGGCCGTAAAGGTGACAAAGCCAGAATACTCGCTCGGGATGGCAGCGCCTTTGGCGTCGCGCGCGGGGCGAAAGCGGGCGCGCCGCGTCACGGCGCCGCAAACTGCCTCGTCGGCATCGGTGAAACCGCTGCTTCGCGTCACCTGACATTCGGACACGCGCCCCCGCGTGTCGATCTTCAGCCGGAAATCGACCTTGACGATCGGCTCGTTCCTCAGGGAAACCGGCAAATCGGTCGAATAGGCCCATTCTCCCCGATTGATCGCCTCGGCCTTGATTGCCTGGGTTTTGATCGGGTTCCCTTCGGGCGTCGGCAATCCCTGGGGAGACGAAGCGGCCAGCGCCGCGATCAGCAGGACGGAAATCATGCCAGGCAGTCTGCCCCGTCGATCTCCCTCCGTAAACCGCCCAGGGATGCTTGACCTGTCACACCCACGCGCTACGCACCGGCCATGGCCTATCCCACCTCCCCGCTCGCCTCGCCCTTCCCCGCCATGCCGCCGATCGCCGGCGTCACGCCGCACGTCGTGCGCGCCGGGTACAAGGACTGGGGCCGATGCGACCTGACTTATGTGGAGTTGGACGAAGGCACCGCCGTCGCAGGCGTGTTCACCAAGAACCTGTGCTGCTCCAGCGAAGTGGAACTCGGCCGGGACAACGTGAAGCAAGGCCACGCCCGCGCACTCGTCGTCAACGCGGGCAATTCCAACGCCTTCACCGGCTATCGCGGGCGTGAGGCTGTGGAGCAGATCATGGACCAGGTCGCCGCGCACATAGGATGCCCGCGCGAACAGGTCTTCGTATCCTCCACCGGCGTGATCGGCGTGCCCCTGCCCAAGGACAAGGCGCGCGAGGGCGTGGAGAAGGCGCTCACCGCAGAGCCATGTTCGTGGGAAGAGGTGGCCAATACCATCGCCACCACCGACACTTTCGCCAAGGGCGCGACGGCCACGGCGATGATCGGCGACACCAAGGTCACGCTCGCCGCCGTCATCAAGGGCTCGGGCATGATCGCGCCGGACATGGCGACGATGCTCGGCTACATCTTTACCGACGCGGCCGTGGAGCCTGCCTTCCTCCAGGAGTGCCTCTCCGCCGCGAACTTCCGCACGTTTTCCTGCATCACCGTCGATTCGGACACCTCGACGAGCGACACCGTGCTCGCCTTCGCCACCGGCAAGGCCGGCAACGCGCCGATCTCTTCGATCGCCTCGCCCGGCGCCCATGCCTTTGCCGCCGCGATCCATGACGTCTGCCGCCAGCTTGCGCACCTCGTCGTGCGCGACGGCGAAGGCGCGCAGAAGTTCATCGAAGTGGCCGTCTCCGGCGCCGTCTCGGACGAAAGCGCGCGGAAGGTCGGCATGGCCATCGCCAACTCGCCGCTGGTGAAGACCGCCATCGCTGGCGAGGACGCCAACTGGGGCCGCGTGGTCATGGCCGTGGGCAAGGCAGGCGAACCGGCGGACCGCGACAAGCTCTCCATCGGTTTCGGCGGCACCTGGGCCGCGCGCGAAGGCCTGCCGCTGGCCGACTATGACGAAGCCCCCGTCGCCGCCCACCTCAAGGGCCGTGACGTCACCATCGAGGTCGACCTGGGGCTTGGCGAAGGCGCCGCGACGGTGTGGACCTGCGACCTGACGCACGGCTACATCTCGATCAACGCCGATTACCGGAGCTGACGATGGCCGGTCCGCAGTTCACGATCTGGGGTCGCCTCAACTCCCACAACGTCAAGAAAGTCGCATGGTTCGCCGAGGAACTGGGGCTGAACTACGTCCGCCACGATATCGGCGGCCAGTTCGGCTATACCGAGGAGTACCTCGCGAAGAACCCGAACCGGCTGGTGCCGATGATCGAGGACGGCAAGCTCTCGCTCTGGGAATCGAACGCGATCCTGCGCTACATGGCGGCCGAATACGGCGGCGAGCGCTGGTTCCAGCGCGACCCCATCGACCGCGCCCTGGCAGACCGCTGGATGGACTGGCAGATCACTTATGCCGACGCCCAGCGCCTGCCCTTCCTGGCCATGGCCCGTACCCCGCGCGAACAATGGGACATGCCCGCCATCGCACGCGACGTGAAGGCCTGCGCCGCCCACCTCGCCGTGCTGGAACGCTACTTGTCGGAAAAGCCCTGGCTCTCCGGCGGCGAGTTCGGCATCGGCGACATCCCCATGGGCGTCTACGCCTATACATGGTTCAGCCTGCCGCTCGACCAGTTCGGGCTGGAGCGACCGGAGTTCCCCGCCCTTGCCGAATGGTACGCCCGCATCCGTGAGCGCAAGGGCTATGCCCAGCAGGTCATGATTCCGCTCACCTGATTCCCGCAAAAGGCCTCCCGCATGATCACGCCCACGCTCAACGCCGCCGTCGAAACGATCATGCGCGAGGTCTCTCGCGATGTGATCCTGCCGCATTACCAGTCGCTGTCGAGCGAGCAGATCGTCAGCAAGGCGGTGAACGACGTCGTCACCGTGGCCGACCAGGAGAGCGAGGCTATCCTCACCGAACGCCTCACCGCCCTGCTGCCCGACGCCTCGGTGGTGGGCGAGGAAGCGACTTTCGCGGATGAAGGCGAACTGCTGAAGCTCAAGGACCGGCTGTGCTGGATCGTCGACCCGCTCGACGGCACCAACAACTTCGCCTCGGGCAAGGCCCCCTTCGGCATGCTCATCGCGCTGGCCGACAAGGGCGAAACGCTGGGCGGCTGGATCCTCGACTGCCTGACCGGCCGCTTCTGCCGTGCTTCCGCGAACGGCGGCGCCTGGGTGAACGACGAGCGCCTCACCGCCCGCGCCACCGGAGAACAGCCACCCGTCGCCGCGATCTCGCTGATCTTCACCGAGGAATCGCGCCGCGAGCGCCTGCGCGCCGAAGTCGCCCCGCATTACCGAATGGTCGACATCCCCCGCTGCGCCGCCGAGCAATACCCCCGCCTCGCGCTCGGCCAGAACGACGTGGCGGTGTTCGAACGCACCCTCCCCTGGGACCACGCGGCGGGCGCTCTGTTCCTCAACGAAGCGGGCGGCAAATGCGCCCGCCCCGACGGCAGCGCCTACCGGGTGGACGAGATTGGCCGCACCGGCCTGATCGGCGCTGCCTCGCCCGCGCTGTTCGAAGACCTGGCGACGCGCCTGTCCGCACTGGGGGATTAAGCAAACTCGTCGTCCCGGACTTGATCCGGGACCGCTGGCGAAGCTTTAGGCGCGAGAGCGCGTCAGGGCGCCTTGCCGAGCGGTGGGCTGTTCACGGCCAGCGGTCCCGGATCAAGTCCGGGACGACGCACATCATTCGATCGTAACGCCCTCGACCCGCCAGCCGCCGTTCTGGTGCGAGAGCGAAACCGTCTCTATCGCGTCCGCCTTGTTGGCGAAGCTTGTGCGAAATTTGACCACCTCATAACCGTGCGGCGGTGCGGGAAGGTTTTCCTGACGAAGAAACGTCCGGGAAAGGACCGCCCCCAACGGCACCCGCACTTTCTCGTTGGTCTCGGCCCATACTTGCCCGGTATTCAGCTTCTGGAATGCCGAGCCGGTGCCCTTGTAACTCTCCTCCCAGCGCCCTTGATCGATAAAGGTCAGCCATTGGCGAGCCGTCTGCACCACTTCCGAACTTTCCGGCGCGGCCGAAGTAGCCGGCACGGGAGGCGGCGTCGTCGACACCTGAGACAGGGTGGCCAGCGCCAGAAGGCCTAGAGCAATCGACATGAGCAATACTCCGGTGATGATCCAGGGGCGGCGATGTGTGCGCCCCGCGCCGCCAAACGGCGCACCCGGCTGATCCATCTTCGGCGGGGCCGCGTCTTCCCCGATTACCGTGTCCTCCAGAAAAATAGGGGGATGAGCCGGAACGCCTTCGCCTTCCGCGTCGAGCAGAAGGCGGGCGGCCTCCCGGCTGCTCGACACCGCCATCTTGCGCCGCGCTTCGCGCAGGCGCTCGTTGATCGTATGAACGGAAAGGCCCAGACTGCGCGCCGCCGACTTCGCATCATGACCGCGCACGATCAGGCGAAGGGTCTGCTTCTCCTTTTCGGTAAGCCCCCAGAGAATATCGTTCACCGGCATGTTCATATCCGCTGGGCTAAGTTCGGCTCGGCGCCTTTGCTACCCCGAAAAATCTGTACCTCGAGGGTGAACGCCGGGATAGCGGCTTGCGGACCTATGGCGCCTTGCCGGGCGCACACGCGCCCATCCGCTCGCCCTTGACGGACCACCGCATGATATCCGGCGGAGTCCTTGGCTGACCGTTTGCTGGCGGAACAGGCATGTAACCCAGCGGTTCCCTGTGGTTCTGAAAATCGAGCTTCAACGCCGAGCCGCCATAACTCCCGGTAACCTGCATCCGAAGCTGCGTCGGGAAGGTGCCCACCCTGCCCGTCGCCTCATCCCGGGAATTCGCATAGCCGCCCTGACAGGTCTGCGTCGCCCGCAGTTGCCCGTCGCCAAAGCGGATTTTCAGCGGACGACAGAGGGTTGTTCCCGCAGCCTGCGAACGGCCCTCGCCGACGAGCAGGCGAACGAAATCCTCGACTTGCGTATCGGCAAGGCAGAAGTGCCAGGTGCGGTCCTTGCCCAAAGCGACGGCCGTGTCGCCCAGGTCGATACTCTTGCCGGTGCGATAGGAGCGCGAAATCGTGACGAGCCAATCCCCGCCCTGCATCGTCCTCTGCTCGCGCAGGCCTTCGACGACAATATCCTTCGGGGAGCCATCGACCTCCTGAGTCGACCATGCCTGTGTCGACCAGACGGAAGCGGCCAACAGGAAAACCGGAACCGCACGGTACCACTGCATCGCCGATCCTCCCTGTCGCTGCCTGCGAACGGTTTGGAAATATGAGGGAATTGTCGATAATTGCAACGCTGTCATGCGTTCACGGCAAAAGCCCCCGCGCAACGAAAAACCCCTTCCGCCTCACGGCGAAAGGGGTTTTTGAATTCCGGCTCTAAAACCGTAAGCGAACCCTCAGAGTTCGCCTTCGATCCAGCCCTTGAGCGCGCTCTTGGGCGCGGCGCCGAGCTTCTGGGCGACCGGCTTGCCGTCCTTGAACAGGACCATCAGCGGGATCGACTTCACGCCGATCTCGGCGGGGATGCCGGTGTTGGCCATGATGTCCATCTTGGCGATGGTCACCTGTTCGGACAGCTCTTCGCTGATCTCTTCCAGGGCCGGGCCGATCATCTTGCAGGGACCGCACCAGTCGGCCCAGAAATCGACGAGCACCGGCTTGTCGGACTTCAGTACGTCCGCTTCGAAGCTGGCGTCGGTAACAGCGATAGTCGCCATGAATTGAAACTCCTCGGGTATCTCGGTTGAACGCAATCTAGGGACGAATTGCCCTGAGGCAACGCCTGCCCGGCCATAGCTTTACTGGGCCGGGGAAAAGTCCGGCTTGTGGGCGGCCAGCACTTCGGCGGGAACCGCGATCAGGCGGGGCACGGTGGTGTAGAGCAAGGCCACTTCCACGGCGCGGCCCGGAAAGGCCACTTCCAGCGCCGCGGCATAGGCCGCCATCTGGCGCAGCACCCCGCGCGGCACCTGTTCCAGACGCTCGGGCGGACGGCGCGCGGTCTTGTAGTCGACCAGGCGCACGCGCTCCGGTTCCACCACCAGACGGTCGATCGTGCCCGCCACCACCTGCCCGCCGACCACTGCCGCAACCGGCACTTCGGCCAGGCTGGCAGGGCCGAACAGTTCGGTCCATTCGGGATGGCCGAGCACCGCCATGGCGCTCTCCAGCATGGCCTGACGCGACGGTTCCGGCAGATCGGCAGCATTGCGCGCCAGCCATTGCCAGCCCGCTTCCTCGCGTTCGTCCGCCGCAACTTGCGGCAGGCGTTCGAGCAGCTTGTGGACCAGCGTACCGCGCCGCAGGGCATCGCGCCCGGCGCCGGGCGCGATGCCCTGCGGCGCGGTACGCTGGTCCACAAGCTGCTCGAA
>NZ_JBJDRF010000043.1:0-42929 GCF_044987305.1 Novosphingobium sp. ZW T3_23 | reverse complement strand
AGGGTGGAGCGTGGGTTTGCGCTCTTGCAACAAAGGAGATCCGCCATGTCCAATACATCTGCCTACCAGGGCACTCCCGCCCGCGCGCCATACCGCGTCGATATCAGCAAGGGGCAAAACATTTCGCGCGTATCGTCCGAATGGTTTGCCCGCCCTGCCGATGAGCGCTTTCTTTCACTTGATGAGCTCTATGCCCGGGTGCTTGCGCGAGGACAGACAGCCTCGACACGCATCGTGGAAACCCGTGCTATCGAGGTTCGAGCGGAGTCGTCCGGTGCGGGCCGGTTGGAACTGCTGGTCCCCGGCGGCGAAGCTGTCGCGCCGACCAATTGGTCGTTCGGTCAGCTTTGCAGCCTGATCGGCGCGCCGGCGGCTTATTTGCGCCAACTACCGGCGGCCCTTGCAGGCATTAACCTCCAGCACGGGTTGCTCTCGCACAGAGGCGAACACGTGAAGCTGCTCGAGACCTCGGAGCATCGAACTGAACTGCGCGCCGTGACGGGGCCCGACTATGGCAGGATCTGGGATCATGAGCTGGTATCTGCCGTCATGCGCATTGCCGGGAACGGTACCGGTGACACACGCTGGAAAGTGCCGGGCGTGCTCGACTGGTCGACGATGACTTATAACCCGCACGTTGACGTCACTTCCGGCACGACGACGCTTTACGCATCCGACCGCGACGTGTTCGTTTTCCTCGTTGACGACACCCATCCGATTGAAGCCGGTAGGCTTCCGGGCGGTGAGCCGGACCTCTTTTTTCCCGGCTTCTACTGTTGGAACAGCGAGGTCGGCTCGAAGACGATAGGGATCGCGACTTTCTATCTGCGCGCCGTGTGCATGAACCGGAACCTCTGGGGCGTCGAGGATTTCAAAGAGATCAGTCTGCGTCACTCGAAATTTGCCGCCAACCGCTTCGCCGAGCAGGCCGGGCCAGCGCTGACGCGCTTCGCCAATTCCTCGCCGCGGAGCTTTGTCGAAGGCGTGAAGACAGCACGTGAGCGCCTCGTGGCCCGTACCGACGAGGATCGGACGACATTCCTGCGGGAACGTGGCTTTTCCAAAGTCGACACCTCGCGCATAATCGCGGCAGTGCTCGACGAAGAAGGCCATTCGCCGTCTTCCCTCTACGATTTCGTGCAGGGCATTACCGCGGTTGCCCGGAGCAAATCGCATCAGGACGACCGGCTCGAGTACGAGACCAGGGCTCGCAGGATCCTCGAGCGTGCGAATTGATGGCCAGACCGCGACCGCATAGTCTGCCTCACGGGAGGATACCATTATGGACGCCTTCCTGGAGTTTTCGCGCAGCTACCGGCTCGGCTGCGCGGAGTTCTATAGCGCCGACTTTCTCTTCGCGATCGAGACATTCCTCATTAAGGCCGAGAGCTGCGGGGAGGCGCTTGCGCTCGCTCGGATGTATGCCGAGCAAAGCCCATACTTCAATCTAGGGATACCCCATCTGGCCTGTCTTGTTCGGGTCCGGCAATATCCCTTCCCGCCGGGTCTCCCAGATTTGTAAGGCCGAATCTCGTTGAATTCGAAAGCCGGCGTTGCATTCAGTCACAACCTGACCGTTGGCCTTCGATGCTTCTGCGTCGAAGACGCTTAGATCGTAACGAAAGCTGAGTTCATCCTCCTCCATCAGGCGGATTGTGCCTGAAACTCCGGCACTCCGTCCGCCTAGGTGCGGACGGGTCCAAGGCGGCAATTGGCCGTAGCGATCCTTTGTTCTGAAATGGGGGCGCTACGTCCCACCGGCGCAGATATACGGTGGCGTCCTTGGGCTCGGGAAACGCCTGCTTGTCGCATATCGCAGCTTATGCCTTGGCTTGGGACAAAGCAGTCGTTCAGAGCTAACGCCCGTAACGTCAGCTTTCATCTGCATTTCTGCCGTTTCGATTTCTGAATGGTGCTGCCAAAAACGGCGATCCCCTCTTATTTAGGCCCCCCAGGTTAGGTAATGCGATTTCGAAAAACTGATTATTGTCGCGCCTCTCGTGATACGAGGCGTCGACGCTTCTCGCCTATTTCCCGTTTGGCGTTTTCGATCAACTGCAACTCCGTTACCACCAGCAGGTCCTCTGACACGCGGATGAGATGGGAACGCATTGCGCTGCGGGCTTCCTCACTGTTACGATCAACCAAAGCATCATAGATACGCCTATGTTCCTCCGGCCGAGGGTTTATACCCTCGCGTCGAGCCTGTTCGAACATGTGTCGGCAAAGCGGTGACTGTTCGCGCAGATCCCACAAATGCTCGATCGCCTGCGCCACGAGGGAACTCTGCGTCCCTTCGGCAATCGCCATGTGAAATTGTCGGTCAAAGGTGAGTTCCTCGGCAGAAGCAGGATCAAGTGCCTCCATCCTTTCGAGGATGATCCGCAGCCGTGCTATCTCCTCGTCGGACATAACAGTGGCGGCCAACGCGGCGGCTTCGCCCTCGAACATAATGCGCGCTTCTATCAGTTCGAAAGCTCCGACGTTTAGTTCGGAGATTTCAGGGTCTATCGGAAGCTGCTCCACGATATAGACGCCGGAGCCGTGCCGCACCTCCACGAGATTGCGCATTTCGAGCGCGATCATGGCCTCACGGATCGTGGGGCGGCTGACCTGAAATCGCTCGGCAAGATCGCGCTCGGGCGGCAGACGCGTTCCTGATGGATAAATTCCATCTCGGATAGTCTGTTCTATATCGCGCGCGACGCGCTGGTACAATTTTAACCGTTCAGCCATCCAGTTTGGTTGTCACAAGAAGTTTCGAGGCGCAAGATATCTTACCTCTTGGCAAGACACGTACGGCGCATCCCCATCCCAGCATGGGATGGCTCCTTTCCGCATTACATTCCATCCCGCGAGAGCATGACCTGCCTTAGCCGCCTCTATGATTGGAGCGTCATTCATTCGGGCGCCGAGATAGCCGCCATTGAATGCGTCCCCCGCGCCGCTGGTGTCCACCGGGTGCAGCACTTGCGGGACCGGGCAGTCCTCCCCGTCAGGCAGCCGGCATCCTCGAGCGCCCAACTTGACGATCACTTCGCTGCAGCCGAGGCTCTGCCAATGGGCCTCAACTTGCGCTGCGCGGTGCTCACACTCGTCCGAAGCGCCATTGTCGCGCGCGATTGCAGCCTCGTCTTCCAGGGTAGGCAGACCAAAGGACGCCGTGGCTATCGCCCGATCACGCCAGTGGGCAGCAGCTTCCGGGCTTTCCCATAAGCGCGCGCGATAATTGCCGTCGAAAGCGACCCGACCGCCGCGCGCCCGCACGCCTGCCGCTAGTCGCAACAAGCGCTCTCGTCCTTCCGGAGGCAGGATTGCCAGCGAGATGAGTGAGAAGCAGAGCAGATCGGCTTTCTCAGCGATGAGCAGGGTCGCTTCCGCAGCCTCCAGCTCGAACAATGCGCGTGCGGCGCTGGTGTCACGCCAGTAGCCAAAGCTCCGTTCGCCGGCAGCATCCGTCGCAATGGCGTAGAGGCCCACCTGCCGCGTCGGGTGAGTGAGAACAAGGTCGCAGTCGATCCCCTCCGCTTCCCACGCCGCGCGCAGCGTTCGGCTGAATGCATCGTTGCCGATCGCCGTCAGGTAGGCGACATCATGCCCCGCCCGGGCAAGGTGGATTGCGGTGTTCAGCGTATCCCCGCCGAACCCGACGCTCCACGCGCCTGCTTCGTTTGAAAGCTCCACCATGCCCTCACCGAGGCAGACGATCCTTGCCATTTCAATCGACTTTCCTGATTTCGATTACCAGCTCCACATCGTCCCGTCCTCAAGCCGGGCGACCGGCAGATAGGCAGGCTTGTAGGGGTACTTCGCGGCAAGTTCTTCATCGATGTCAACACCGTGACCCGGCGTGTCGCCGCAGAACAGCTCGCCTTTTTCGAAGTGGTAGTCGTGCGGGAAAACGGCATCCGTCTCTTCGGTATGCCGCATGTATTCCTGAATGCCGAAGTTCGGAACCCAGGTATCGAAATGCAGTGCCGTGCCCATGGTGACGGGAGAGAGGTCGGTGGCGCCGTGGCTGCCGGTGCGGATCTGGTACAGACTTGCGAAATCGGCGATCCGCCGCAAGTGGGTGACGCCGCCCGCGCTGACGATCGTGCATCGGATATAGTCGATGAGCTGGTTCTGGATCAGGTCCTTGGCATCCCAGATCGTGTTGAAAATCTCTCCGACGGCGAGCGGCGTCACCGTGTGCTGCCGCACCAGCTTGAACGCTTCCTGGTTCTCCGCCGGAGTGCAGTCTTCCAGCCAGAACAACTGATAAGGCTCCAGCATCTTGCCGAGGTTCGCCGCCTCCTGCGGGGTATAACGGTGGTGGCCATCATGCAGCAGATGATGGTCGAAGCCGTAAGTTTCGCGCAGCTTCTCGAACATCTTAGGGACGTAGTTGAGCGCTTTTCGCGTGTCCCAGCCAGTGACCGAGGGAAGTGCAGCGTCAGCGGGCTCGTAGTAGAGCTTGCCGCGACCGACCCCATAGGCATCCTTGATGCCGGGGACGCCGGTTTGGGCGCGAATGGCTTTGTAACCAAGATCGATGTAATGCCCTACCGCATCTACCGTTTCCGCGATATCGCCACCGTTCGCGTGGCCGTAGACCATTACGCCGTCGCGGCTGCGACCACCCAACAACTGGTAGAGAGGCATGTTCGCCATCTTGGCCTTGATGTCCCACAGCGCGACGTCCACTGCAGCGATGGCTCGCATCGTTACCGGTCCGCGGCGCCAGTAGGCACCCTTGTAGAGATACTGCCAGATATCCTCGATCCGCCGGGGATCCATGCCGATCAAACAAGGCGCCACGTGATCTTCGAGATAGGAGACCACTGCCTTCTCGCGCCCGTTCATGGTCGCATCGCCGATGCCGTAGACACCTTGATCGGTCATGATCTTCAGCGTCACGAAATTCCGTCCCGGGCATGTCACGATAACTTTGGCCGATGTGATCTTCACTGGCGATCTCCGCTTGTGCTGTCGCCAGCCCACCTGGCGTAATGTCATTCGTATATTGCCCTTGCCATATATCATCAAGTGGTATGTCCACTTGCTAACGATTGGAAAAGCCTTACAAGGGAGAGACAACACGTGCCAGGAGCCTGAAGACATGTTCCCGCGATCTCTCGAACTTCACTCCGATCGCCTGTTCCCGGCCGATCCTTCCATCCGCCGGATCGCGCGCGCGCTTCATCAGAGTGTCGAGAAGCTCCCGATCGTCAGCCCGCACGGCCATACCGATCCCTCCTGGTTCGCGGGCAATGAGCCCTTCGGCAACGCGGCCGACATGCTGTTGACCCCAGATCACTACGTCTTCCGGATGCTCTATTCGCAAGGCGTGGCGCTCGAATCGCTGGGCATTGGCAACCGCTTGGCGAACCCGCGAGAGGCCTGGCGACTTCTGGCACAGAATTATCATCTGTTTCGCGGCACCCCGTCACGCATGTGGCTGGACTGGGTCTTCGCCGAGGTGTTCGGCATGGGCGTCCAGCTCAGCAAGGATACGAGCGACCTCTACTTCGACACCATAACCGAAATGCTCGAGACTGATTCGTTCCGCCCGCGCGCCTTGTTCGACCGCTACCGGATTGAGGTGATTGCAACGACGGAAAGTCCACTGGAATCGTTGGAGCACCATGCTGCGGTGAAGGTGGAGAACAGTCGTTCAACCGGCTGGCAAGGCCGGGTCGTGACCGCCTATCGTCCTGACCCAGTGGTTGACCCCGAGTTTGAGGGTTTTCGCGACAATTTACGCCGCTTCTCTGAAATTACCGGAGAAGACTGCATGACTTGGACTGGCTACCTCGCGGCCCATCGCCAGAGGCGAGCGTTTTTCGCAGCCATGGGCGCTACGTCGACCGACCACGGTCACCCCACTCCCCGCACGGCAGATCTTACCCTGGCGGAAGCGGAGGCGCTGTTCACACGCGTTTCAATAGGTAATTTCACGCACGAGGATGCCGAACTGTTCCGAGCGCAGATGCTCACCGAGATGGCGGCGATGAGCCTCGACGACGGGTTGGTCATGCAGATTCACCCTGGCTCTTTCCGTAACCACAACGCCAGCGTTTTCGAGCGTTTCGGGCGAGACAAGGGTGCGGATATACCGGTCCGCGCGGAGTTCGTGGCCAACCTGAAGCCGCTGCTGGACCGCTTCGGCAACGATCCGCGCCTTTCGATCATCCTGTTTACCTTGGATGAAAGCACGTACGCTCGCGAACTTGCACCCTTGGCCGGTCATTATCCCAGCCTGAAGCTCGGCCCGGCATGGTGGTTCCACGACAGTCCCGAAGGCATGCGGCGCTTCCGCCTGATGACGACGGAGACGGCGGGCTTTTACAATACCGTCGGCTTCAATGACGATACCCGCGCATTCCTCTCCATTCCGGCCCGCCACGACGTTGCTCGACGGATCGACTGCGGTGTTCTGGCACAGTTGGTGGCCGAGCACCGGATAGCGGACTGGGAGGCGGCCGAACTGGCGCAGGATCTTGCCTACAACCTTGCGAAGAGGGCGTACAAGCTGTGACCCGGCTTTCCTTCGCAACGGTCGGCTCTCTGCCAGCAAGCGTCACTCCTCCAGTCAGAGATATGGGTGCAAAGAATGTCCAGACTGCACGCTTCGGCATCGTGCACTTCGGGATAGGCGCGTTCCACCGAGCGCACCAGGCTTGGTACACAGACAAAGCGCAAGACCAGAAGCAAGACGGCGCCGGCTGGAGCATCGTCGGCATCTCGCTGCGCTCCGCAACCGTAGCGCAGCAACTTAATCCGCAGGACGGGCTCTATACGGTTACCGAATGCTCGCCCGGGGGCCGAGCCGTGCGGGTAATCGGTTCGGTCCGGCAGGTTCTGACAGCAAGCGAGCAACCGGAAGCCGTCGCGGCCGCGATCGCAGCGCCGGAAACCCACATCATCACATTCACCGTGACCGAAAAAGGGTACTGTCGCACCGCCGAGGGGTCGCTGGATCCCGAACTGGCCCAAGAAGGCAGTATTTATCCATTCCTCGGCCGAGGACTTCGCCGCCGCCTGGACGCGGGCCTTCCCGGGCTTACGCTCCTCTCCTGCGACAATCTTGCACACAATGGCCGGCAGCTCGAAAATCTGCTGACCGCATACTTGCGGAAGCAGGACCCGGAACTCGCTGAATGGACGGCGCGAACCTGCACGTTCCCTTGCTCGATGGTGGACCGGATCGTCCCGGCCACTACGATTGCCGATCTCGACGCCGTGGCTGCTGCGATCGACATGGAAGACCGGGGGGCGGTCGTAACCGAGCCGTTCAGCCAATGGGTGATCGAGGACCGGTTTGCCGGCCAGCGACCCGCCTGGGAGAGGGTAGGCGCTGAATTGGTCGCCGATGTAACGCCGTATGAGACGGCGAAACTGCGGCTGCTCAACGGTGCACATTCGGCACTGGCGTACCTCGGGCTGGAGCAAGGCCACACTTTCGTCCACGAAGCCGTGGCTGACCCGGCGATCAGGCCCGTGATCGAGCAATTGATGCGTGATGAGGCTGCTCCAACCATTCCAGCCGCGCCTGGTCAGGATCTCGGCGCATATGCAGACGCCTTGCTCCACCGTTTCGCCAATCCTGCGCTCAACCACCGACTGATCCAGATTGCGATGGACGGAAGTCAGAAGATCACACAGCGCTGGTTGGAAACACTCTTGGAAAGCCGCAATCGTTGCCCGGCTATTCTGACCGCCTTGGCCGCGTGGCTGCGGCATGTCCGCGGCGACAATACGGCAATATGGGGAGCTGTCGACGATCCCATGGCGGAAGCCTTGGCACTTGCATGGAAAGGCCGCACCTCTGCGGAAGCTGTGCATGCCATCTTGGGCCACGATGGAGTGATCTGCGGAGAAAGCGCGCTCCGGTCAAGCGATGCAAAGGAATTGCTTGCGCTTATTGACGCGAAGCGAATGTGACCTAGCCAATTTTCTAATTTGGGCTATTCTCCATGCGATGGCCTGAAAATCAGCAGAACAGAAGGAAACCGAGGATGCGCTACGAATGGCTGGCGGGCCTTGCCCTCTCCGCATTGATCCCTTCCGCCGCCCTGGCGCAAGGTAAGCCCGCTCCAGTCTCCCAAGATGCGGGCGTTATTCGCTCCGTAGTGGACTTGAGCGAGGGATGGCGTTTCCACAAAGGTGACGATGCCGCCCAAGCACCCGAGTTCTCCGATGCAAACTGGCAGATCGTTAAAGTGCCGCATTCGTGGAACCGGATCGGCGAATATGAAGCGGCGGCAAAGGTCGAGACGGTCCGGTCCTTGGATACCTATCAGGGAGTCGCCTGGTATCGGCTGAATTTCGATGCGCCCTTGCTCCGGAACGGACAACGGCTTTGGCTCGAGTTTGATGCGGCAAGCCGACGCGCGGAGATTTGGGTGAACGGCCGCAAGCTTGGCATGCATGACAGCGGCTTTTCCCGCTTCCGCCTCGACGCCACCGACCTCATCAAGCCGGGTACTAAGAACCTGCTGGCGGTTAAAGTGGACAACAGTGCACCGAAGCTCGGCAGCGCCACAGCAGATTCGCTTCCCCTGCTCGGCGATTTTGTGGTCCAGGGGGGCCTCTATCGTCCGGTTCGCATGGTGGTCACGAACGCCGCGCATGTCGATATGACCGATCATGGCGGCCCCGGCATTTACGCACGTACAGATCGGATCGATGCTGCCAGGGCGTCCGTGTCGCTTCTCTCAAAATTTGCTAACGATGGCGGGGCGGCTTTCTCGGGCACCGCTCGCGCCCGGTTGGTCGCTGCGGACGGAACAGTGGCAGCGGAGACCAGCACCCCGGTGCGCCTCGGAACCAAGACGAAAGCAGAAATTCACCAGCAGCTTACAGTTCCGAAACCTCATTTATGGCAAGGCACCAGCGATCCCTACCTCTACAATCTCGAAGTGGAGCTACGAGATCGCAAAGGCCAGGTTGTAGATGTGCGGCGGCAGACTTACGGGATTCGCGAGATCCGCATCGATCCGGCCAAGGGCTTCTTCCTGAACGGAAAGCACGTTCCGCTCCGCGGCGTCGGCTTCCACCAGGACAGCATGGAATCGGGCTGGGGCATGACAGAAGCGGAGATCGCCGATCGCGTTGCCACCATTCGTAACATGGGCGCGAACACCATTCGCCTCACCCACTACCAGCATGGCCAGACGGTTCACGATCTGGCTGATCGCTATGGTCTCATCCTCTGGGACGAGATTGCACTCGTTACCGCATGGACGCTCGAAGAAGCTCAGGGAGCTGCGCCCGCCGGCATTCGTGCTCAGGCGAGGCAGCAGTTGCAGGAAATGATCCGGCAGAACTACAACCACCCCTCGGTTGCGGTTTGGGGCATAGCCAACGAGGTCGACTTCGGTCCCGGCCGTCCCGACTTCCTGGGGCGCGGACTCGTCGTCAAGCCGAGCGACCCGTCACCCTTCCTGCGTGAACTGAATGCTTTGGCTATAGCCGAGGATCCTTCCCGGCGGACCACCCTGGCGACTTGCTGCGAAGACCGTGACATGCCGGACGTTCCAGACGTTGCCGGCATCACACAGACCTCTGGCGCCAACCGCTACTTTGGATGGTACTACGGCAAGCCAGAAGGCTTGGCGCCGCATCTAGATGCGCTGCATGCGAAACGGCCTGGACAACCTCAGTCCCTCACCGAATACGGTGCCGGAGGCGCCCTTTCGCTGCATACGGATGATCCACTGGGCGGTCCGATCGATATGGGCGGTCGGAACCAGCCTGAAGAATATCAATCCTGGCTTCATGAAAAGACCTGGCCGATCATCGCCGACCGGCCTTTCATCTGGGCAAGCTGGATCTGGAACAGTTTTGATTTCGCCACGTCCACCCGAACCGAGGGGGACGCGCGTGACATCAATACCAAGGGGCTGGTGAGCTACGACGGCAAGATCCGCAAGGACGCTTTCTATTACTACCGTGCCAACTGGTCGCCGGAACCTACTGTGCACTTGGCCGGCCGGCGCTACACTGACCGCGCATACCAGAGCGTGGATGTCCGGGCTTACAGTAACGCTCCAGCGACCGAACTGCGTTTGAATGGTCGTAGCATCGGCACCATGAACCGCTGCGACAACGGAACTTGCATATGGTCGGAAGTGCGGCTTGAACCTGGCGAAAACCGGCTGGAAGCGATCGGCAAGTTCGACAACGGTGAAACCCGTGATGTCGTGACCTGGCAACTCGCGTCATTCCGGCGCAATGCTTACCGGATTGATGCTGGCGCGCTGATCGCAGCACAGGTTTCTGGCGAAGGCTTCGGCTCCGATGCGTTCTTCAAGGGCGGCGAGGCGGCCTCGCTCGACAAGCGCCCTCGGGGGCGTCCGCCGATTCTCTCCGCTATCCAGTCGCCCGATCGCCGCGACCTGCTTGCCACGTTCCGCGAAGGCACCTTCAGCTATCACCTGCCGCTTGAAGCCGGGCGATACACCGTGACTGTCACATTCGTGGAGGGCACTGCCGTTGAAGGAGAACGAGCGTTCGACGTGGCTGCCAATGGCAAGGTCATGCTGGAAAATGTCGATGTCGCCAAGCTGGCAGGCGGCGCACTTAAGCCCCTGGTGCGAACCTTCCAAGTGGAAGCACGCAGCGGCGCGCTCGATCTCGCTTTTACGCCGCGCAAGGGCAAGGCCATCGTTTCCGCGATCGAGGTTGTTCCAGTCTCCGCACAAAGGAAGGCCCGATAGGAATGGCCGTCTTGCGAGGCAAATTGCGCTGGTGGATGATCGGGCTGGTTACGCTGGGCACGATCATGAACTATCTGGCGCGCTCCACGCTGTCCGTGGCTGCGCCGACGCTAAAAGGCGAATTCGGTCTGACTACAGAACAGTACAGCTGGGTTGTACTGGCGTTTCAGGCTAGCTACACGGTGATGCAGACTGTGGCTGGCACCCTGCTCGACGTCATGGGCACGCGGCTCGGCTTCTTCGTATTCGCGCTTGGCTGGGCCCTGTCCAACATTGGCCACGTCTTTGCCACGGGCTGGCAGAGCCTGGCGCTTTTCCGCGCAGTCCTGGGCGCAACCGAAGCAGCGGCAATACCCGCCGGCGCCAAAGTGACTTCAGAATGGTTCCCTGCCAATGAGCGCCCCCTGGCTACCAGTTGCTTCCAGATGGGCACAAGCGTCGGGAGCATGGTGGCACCTCCGCTCGTAGCGTTCTGCATCCTATGGTGGAACTGGCAGGCCGCCTTCCTCGTCACTGGCGCGCTCAGCCTGGTCTGGGCCATTCTCTGGTGGTTCGCTTATCGCTCCCCTGCCGACCACCCCCGTCTCACGTCCGATGAACGGGCACTGCTAGAGGAATCCAAAAGCGCCGAGGAAGGTGTCAGCCGCCCAGCCCGCAAGATCGATGTGCTGCGCAGCCGCAGCTTCTGGGGAATCGCCGTCCCGCGCTTCCTTGCTGAGCCAGCCTGGCAGACTTTCAATTTCTTCATTCCGCTCTACCTCGTCTCGGTCTGGCGTCTCGACCTCAAGGACGTGGCCCTCTGGGCTTGGATGCCTTTTCTCGCGGCCGATTTCGGATCCTTGGCAGCCGGACTGTTGCCGGGCTGGCTGATGAAGCGCGGGATCGGCGTTATCACATCTCGAAAAATCACCATGACCACTGGCGCCCTATGCATGTTGGGGCCTGCCTGCATCGGTTGGGCGGGATCTCCTGGACTGGCGATCCTGCTGTTCTGCATCGGCGGATTTGCCCATCAGATGCTGAACGGTGCTCTGATCACACTTTGCGCCGACAGTTTCGAAACCAGTGCTGTCGGCACGGCCAGCGGGATGGCGGGCAGCATCGCTTGGATCGGGGGCATGATCTTCACGCTTATCATCGGCCAGAGCGTTGATCTTGTAGGCTACAATCCGCTGTTTGTTGCGCTGGGATTGCTCGATCTCGTCGGCGCTGCAGTGCTCTGGAGTCTGCTCAGGAATAAGACCGCGCCCGCTCGAAGCTGACCTCCGTGCATGGCCGCGGCAGCGCATTACCGAGCTGCCGTGCCCTCGCCCGCGCGTTGCTTGATCTCATCGATCAGCCAGCGGATTCCGGGGTCTGACGCGCGGGTTTGATGGTACTGCACCAATTGTTTGAGCGGTTGCAGGGCAGCAGGGATCTCGGCGTAGGTTATATCGAAATGTTCCGCACAAAGCGCCGCCAACCTCCGGTGCATAAGCGCAAGTCTCTGGGTGCCGACCAACAGCCAAGGCAGCACCGTGAAAGCTGAGGCCGTCACTTCGACGCGGCGGCGATAACCCAATTGTTCGATCTGGCGATCGCCGACCGTCGCCAATCGCTCACTGCCCACTGCCACCGCGACATGACCGTACTCAAAGATTCGCCCGAGATCGAAGTCGGTTTCGAAAATCGGATGATGCCGCCATCCGGCAAGGACATAGCGTTCATCATACAGCGGCTCGGTAGGCACACCAGGAATAGCGTACTCCGTCGGCGTCACCTGTAAATCAACTTGGCCGCGCCTTAGTTTTTCGGTGGCATGCTCATCCGTCAGGATGAAGTGGAACCGGAGGCCAGGTGCACGCTCGGCCCAGGAACTGGCTAGAGGCGCGAGGATTGCAGCTACGACATAGTCAGACGCGACGATCCTGAACTCTCGTTCCGCAGTCTCAGCGAAGAAGCCTGATGAACTGGTCAGAGCTTCTTCCGCTTGGCGCAGGCATTCGCGCACCCGTGGCAGCAGCGACTCGGCGAAAGGGGTAGGGAACATTTTACGGCCCTGGACCACCAGCAGTTCATCCCCGAAGTAATCCCTAAGCCTGGCCAAGGCTGAACTCGCGGCAGGTTGGCTGATGCCGATCCGGTCGCCCGCGCGCGCGGTGCTGCGTGTCTCCATGAGTGCATCGAACACTACGAAGAGGTTTAAATCCATTCCCTTGAAACGCATGGCAACTTCCTCTCAATTCGTTTCATTTATCGACATCAAGTTGAACAATCAATTTCTCATGGCTCCAAAGAAGGCGTAGAGGATTTTGGTAAGGTCAATTTGCAAGACCGTTGGGAAAAGAGGAGGATCCTGTGCGCCAATCCGCAGCCATCATTCTGCTGTCAGCAACCATGCTCACTGCACCTGCCGCTTTCGCGCAAGTCGCCGATCCATCGTCCGGTGATCCCGCTGCCAGTTCGCCGACCGACATCGTGGTGACCGCGCAACGCCGAAGCGAAAGCATCCAGCGTGTTCCGGTTAGCCTAACCGCCGTGAGTGAGGAAACTATCCGCTCGCAGAACCTCAACGACTTGACCCAGGTTTCGCGAGCCGCGCCCTCACTGCAGGTGGGCGTCGACAATTCATTCGCGGTCCGCGGCGTAGGTACGCTGGCGTTTGCGGGGACGATCGACAGCAGCGTCGCGCTCGCCATCGATGAGGTCAATCTCGGGCGTCCGCTGCTCAACAGCCCGATGCTGAACGACATCGCCCGTGTTGAAGTGCTCAATGGCCCGCAAGGTCTGCTGTTCGGAAAAAACGCATCGGCCGGTCTTCTCAGCATCGTCACCACGCGTCCCAAGGTCGGCGAATTTTCCAGCTCGACCAACATCGAATTGGCGTCGCGCGCGACACCCGGTGCGAACCGCACCGCGCCGGGTCTGATCCTGCGCGAGGCAATCAACATCCCGGTAACGGCAAATTCGGCTCTCCGCCTGAGCGGGCTTTATTCGTACCAGGAGCCGGGCACGACGTACGTTGGCACCCGCCTGCCTGGAACACGTCACGATTTGAACGCGCGTAGCTACTCGCTTAAGGGCAAGTATCTTGCCGAGCTCACTGACAAGCTCACCTTCTACGCGATTGCTGACTATAACGAAAACCACGGCATCGCAGGTCTTGGCGACAATACCTACAGGCAAGTCGCTTCCGACAGTACGAACCTCGGCCCACTCGCCGCTGACGGGATCACGCCAGGTAGCAAGAACCTGCTGTTCGGCGGCGACGCTGCCCAGTTCCGCGATATCAAGACCGGCGGGGCTCAGGCGCAAGTCAGCTACGCGCTGGATTCCGGCTTGGAGATCAGCAATATCTTCGCCTGGCGCTTCTATACGCAGGACCAGTCGCTGGATGGGGATTACCTCTCTTCCGACGGTCTTAACATCAATGCGACGCAGGCTCGCTACGATCAGTTCTCAAACGAACTGCGCGTGGCACTGCCGGCAGAAAACAGGCTTAGCGGCCAAGTCGGTCTCTATTGGTTCAAGTCGCAGCTCGACACTTCTCGCCAGCTTGGCGGAAATAGCTACAACTCCGCCGCGACACTGGCGGGCTTCCCCTTCTGCGTCGGTTCCGTTGTTGCGGCGAGGTGCACCCGCACTAACGTTGCGCAAGTCGGCAGCGATCGCGACTATGTGCTCGACACGCAGAGCTATGCTGCTTTCGGGCAGCTGACCTATGAGCTCGTGGATGGGTTCAAGCTCATTGCTGGCGGCCGTGTGACGCATGACAAGATCGATCTCGATCTCTCGCAAAACCAGCTCAATTACTTCCAGACGCTAAGCGGCCCGCGCGGTACGTTCACCTCCAGCTATGACAACACGGATTTCAGCTGGAAGGTGGGCGCTCAGTATCAGGCGACGCCGACAGTGATGTTTTATGGCTTCTATGGTCGCGGCTATAAGGGGCCCGGCTTCAACGATAGCTTCCCGACAGCCACGGCGGACGTTGTCGTGCGTGAGGAAACCTCGAACACGGCCGAAATCGGCGTGAAGTCCAGCTTCCTCGACCGTCGCTTGACGTTTAACCTCTCTGCTTTCCACACCAAGTTCGACAATTTCCAGGTGCAGTCCTTCGACCCCAACCTGGCGACCTTCTTGGTGCAGAACGCCGCCGCCGTCACGTCCAAGGGCATCGAGGCCAGCATAATCGCCGCGCCGTTCCAGGGCCTGACGATTAACAGCTCGCTTTCGCTGCTGTCCTCAAAGTTCGACACGTTCCTGGGCGCGCAGTGCTATCCCACTCAGACCACGATGGGGTGCTCGCCGACGGTCAGCACGTTCGATGCGTCAGGCTTGCGCCTGCCCGCAGCGCCCAAGTTCACTTCGACCGTGCAGGTGCAGTACGAAGTACCGACGGATGGCAACGTGCGGCCTTTCATCCAGGGGAACTGGTACCACCGCTCGTCCATCAACTACGTAGTGAACCAGGCGCCAGGCGCTGGACTGGGTGCGATTGACATCTTTGGGGCCAGCATCGGCGCCAAGATTGGTGATCAGCTACGCATCTCCCTGTTCTGCAAAAACTGCACGAACAAGATCAACCCGACTGCCATCGGCATCGATTCCGGCGATGCCAACTCCAGGAACGCGCGAGGCGCAGCAACGCCGAAGTTGTCCTACACGCAGCAGTTCGGCTTGGATTCGGTGCGTAGTTTCGGCCTCAACTTGGGCTTTGATTTTTAAAGCAGGCAGCTTTTCGCGGTCCGGCAAATCGCCGGACCGCGAAGAGTTCCGCAAGATCTAGGCGCGACGAGACGCCATCTCCTGTTTCAGGGATATCGGTATGAATGATCTCAAGGTCCTCATCATTGGTGCTGGCATCGGCGGCTTGTCCGCGGCGATTGCACTTTCGCGGAAGGGCCACCGTATCACGGTAATCGAGCGTGACCCGGAATGGTCGGTTTATGGTGTTGGCATCATCCAGCAGGCCAACGTGGTGCGCGCCATGAACCAGCTTGGCGTGCTCGACACCTTCCTCGATGCGGCCTGCGGCTTCGATGCGGTCGAGATCTACATCCCGTCCGGTGCACGAGTAGCTAGAGTACCCACGCCCAGGCTAGTCCCGGGAAAGCCTGCCAATGTCGGCATCGGCCGCCGGGCGCTTCAGAAGGTGCTGGGCGACAGTGCGCTGGCCCAGGGCGTTACCATTCGACTGGGTGTCACCGCGACAGGGCTGGACGATACCGGAGAGCACATGATTGTAAACTTCTCCCACGGTGATCAGGAGCAGTACGATCTCGTCATTGGCGCTGACGGCGTTTATTCGCAGACCCGCGCTTCCGTTCTGCCCGATGCGGAAATACCGGAATTCACCGGTCAAGGGGTGTGGCGCTATTCCTTTCCTCGCCCTAGCGACCTGGATGCCCTTCATGTCTATAATGGGCCTGTTGGCGTTGGCCTCGTGCCGATGAGCTCGGATGAGATGTACCTGTTTGCAACAAGTCCCGAGCCGGGAAACCCTCTCTATTCGCGAGAGGGTTTGGCAGCCGTTATGCGTTCCAAGCTGGAGAATGCCGCGCCGCAGATCCAGGCGTTGGCTGACAGAATCACCGACGATGCCGCAGTGGTCTACCGCCCGCTCGAAGGCCTGATGGTACACGGGCCGTGGCACAAGGGCCGGGTCGTGCTGCTGGGCGATGCCGTCCACGCCACCACGCCGCATTTGGGCCAGGGAGCGGGCATGGCAATCGAAGACGCGCTGGTGCTGGCCGAAGAACTCTCTTCCCACGCCGAGCCCGAAGCGGCCTTCGAGGCCTATCGCGCGCGCCGCTACGAGCGCTGCCGCTACATCGTCGAGGCCTCACTGGCGATTTGCCACGGGCAGATCGGCAAAGGTCCGCCCGTCGATAATCACAAAGCGACCGGCGAGATGTTCGCGCTCATCAGCCAGCCTATCTAATCTACCAAATTTAAGACCTATGGCCATGACGAGCATCTCACCCCTTGAGCAGGTGGTGAATAATACTTCCGTGAGATCGAACGACGGCTTTCATATGGTTCAGACATCGGAGGTGAGTGACTGTAACGACCTGTTCTGGTCGCCAGCTGCCGGAGCGACGGACCGTCCGTACCTGGGGACCGAGAATTGAGGACTGAGCGGATGAGAATGGCCAGCGCAAAAGCCGTGAAAATTTCACTCGGAATTGAGACGCGTCCCATTGAAGAATAAGATTCTGCTCCTACATAAGTGCAATCGCTGGCAAACAAAATTAAGCACCGGCGACTGAGAGACCATAGTGCTCCCGCTTATTAGAAGGGAGCATTGCCATGGATCTCAATCACCAGTACTTCGAGCACCAATTATCGCTAATGCGTGCAGGCGCTGCCAGAACGCGTCTTGCAAAAACGCGGCACATCGCCGCAGCTGGCGTCACGGCGAACCGGATCAGCAACCATCAATCCGACATTGGAGCAGACGCTGCGGTCGGGTGGAGCAGAAGCGCGCACAACGTTGATTTGTGGATTAATCGCGATTTTACGATCGCATCATGAGCCGTCTGCTTAACATCGATCTCCCGCAGGCAGACGTCGAGCGGCAATGCGCCGAGCACCACGTGTCAATCAGTGCAATCGAGCCTCTGCCAGGCGGCGGCACTCATCTTGTCTGCGTCAGGCCGGAGGGGGCCGAGGAGATGCGTCAGCTTTTCTCGGCAAAGCTGATCGTCGGCATCGTCCAGCGTTATCCCTTTTATCGCGCGCGAGGGCCTTGGTGATGACGAACAGGACCCTTTCCGGCGCTTTCCCGTGACCCTTGCGGAGTTTGATTTGCCATGATCCATCCTGCGCTGCGATTCTCTGTCAGCTCCAACGGCGACCAATGGTATCTGGCCCGCGGAGACGGCCCTGACAAAACCACGGTGGTGCATGAAGCGAACCGCTCATCAGGCGGCACCGTCACGAGCACTTCGATCGAGGACTTCCTGCGTATCAATCTGGAAGCGCCTGAACGGCAGGACTTCGTGAGGCTGGTCGCTGATTTACTCAGCAGCGCGCTTGATGACCGAAAGGCGCGCAAGGATATTCTGCTGATACAGCTTCGGGATGCAACCGAAGAAGACGCGGCGGATGCCTTACTCGGCGCAAAAGTGCACTTGCCGCTGACAACGCCTTACGAAGCCCTGGAATTTTTCAACTGCATGGTGGACGTGGTGACAGGTCAACGCGCCATTGAGGTAGGGGAAGATGCCCATCGCATCCGTCCCGGTTTCGGCAGCACTCACGGGTAGCCTCGGCAAGTTGGATACCACAGAACCCGGCAAATTCTGACATCGCCACAGACGGATGATTGCTGCACATTCTGTTCCAATTCAATGTGTATCCATCATTAGGAGGCCTGATTAGCCACCTAACCTCTCGAGTGTCCGTCCCGAGAATGTAGAGTGGTGCACTGAACGGCGACGAGAATGAGCGATCAATGGACCGGCAGCCGTTCACCGGACGAAGGACTGGTTCCGGTGTCAATGCACATTCCAGCACCCGTACCGGCACGGTCAGGTCCGGTCGAATGCCGCGAAATAGCTTACCGGTCGGAACCAGCGTTCGAATGTCGGCTCGGGAATGCTGGCAAGAGGTCGGGTGCAAGAAGCGGCATCTGCCGCTCATCTAGCTGATCGTGGCTTTTCGTATCGCTCATTCGCGTTGCGTAGGTAAAACACTCAACGATGCGGGCTGAAAACACTACCCAACCATCAATCAGACCATCCTGCGCTATCAAGGCGCGAAACCGTCGAAACGTCGCACAGATGTAGATAGGAATCGTCGAAGTCGCCCTGTTTCACGAGCCCCAGATCAAGGATTTCGACCCGCCCGCTCCGCACGCGCGCCAAGCTATCCTCACCAAGCTCAAGGAGCACGCAATTGACGTGGACATTTGTCAGCCGGTCGCATCGCGGATGTGGGTCTGCGTCGCAGGAAAGTCGAAACGCTGGCCATTGCACCCGGTTGCTGCATAACGCAGCGCAAGTTTACACAGGAGATGGGCGATCCGCTGCCGCGCCGAGGCACGGCCAAGATTAAGCCACCGGTTTTAACGCCGGAGACGCCATAAAGGCGTCACTCCAGATCCATGCCGCCGATCTCGTATGGAACCGGCCATGCTAATCCCGAGGGATCGAACCGCACGATCATGTCGCGCACTGTGGAACGAGCAAGGTCAGTCAGCCGGGCGATCTCGCGCATCGGGACAGTAGCCTCCCGATGCATTCTCATTACTTCGCGCACATGGGCATCTCGGCCTCCTCGTTGGCATCTCCATCCTCCTGCTGCTGTGCTGATAGGATGGAACCAACAATCGGGTTTCTCATTCCCTCCCGGGTGGCCGGGAATTACTCGGAATGGTGGCCGGAATGGCTCCGGAATCCGCACGCCGGATCAGCGCCCAGAGCGAATTCCCGCTGGCGCTGATCTCGACAGAGAGCGCGCTGCAATCGAACCTCGCGATCGTCCTGCCAGACTTCTTCGCGAGCGAGCGGGGTAGAGCGAGCACATAGGGACTTGCGGGAAGGGACACAGCCTTGACCTTGCTAGCCGCCATCGATCAAGGCCCCCTCGATCAGCGGGGCTGAGCCAATCAAGGGCGGTTGGCCCCCGTCTTTCGCTTGAAAGGGCGTGGTGGCCGGCAACTCCGGCGAAGTGCGGCCTCATGCTCGTCCAGAGCTGTCAGTCGCCGACACTCACAACCGCCGCATCAGGTTTGAGCAGCGCCTTGAGGATCGAGATCGCTTCATCGAGATGGCGAGGCCATATCTGGTTGACCGTCGCCGGGGCCAAGACCTGATCGCCGTCGGCATTCGCGCTAGCAGCGCGTCCTGCGAGCACTCGCGCGATCCACTCGATTGCAGGGGTGTTCGCCGTGTCGTCTGCCATCACTACGAACCCTTCAGTCAGGCTGCAGGGTTCGCGTTAGCGAAGCGAGATCGAAGAACCGGCAGCCAACTGAGTAATCGCCGGCCGCAGCTTTTCTTGCCTATCACACAACCCACATGTTGGCGAAGAAACACTAGCTTCCACAGGGAGGTATCATCCGATTAGCGCGGTCGCCATCATAGGTTAGGCAGTTCTTGCGCGGGGATGCGCCTGTGAGGACGCGAATGCGCGTAGTCAGAGTGCCCCCTTGACCGAACTCAGAAGCGCCTCGGCAAGTTCGTCCTTGCGGAATGGTTTCGTCAGTCTTGGACAATCTGCATCGATGCCTTCAAGTTCGGCATAACCCGACACGAGGAGGACGGGGAGCTTAGGGTGGGAGTCCTGCACATGTCGGGCGAGTTCTGTCCCCGTCATGCCCGGCATCAAATGATCCGTTACCACAACCTCAATCGGCCGCCCCTCGGCAAGAACCTTTACCGCCTCTTCGGCGGACCCTGCCTCGATGACGGTATAACCGAGGTCCGATAGCATGTCGGCCGTGCTCATCCGAACCAGATCCTCGTCGTCGACGAGAAGCGCCACGCCTCGGCGCGCGTCATGGTCGGTTTCCATGCGGGGGACGGGCGCCTCTTTAACAGACACCTTGCTGACAGGGAGCCACAGCTCGACATTGGTCCCGACGCCCTGCACGCTTTGGATGGTCATGGCCCCGCCAAGCTGAGACACCAAGCCATGCACCGACGAGAGGCCCAGTCCAGTGCCCTTGCCAATCCCCTTCGTCGAAAAGAACGGCTCTATCGCTCGCGCAATCGTTTCATGATCCATGCCAATGCCCGTGTCGGCCACCGACAATCTGACGTAGGCGCCGGACGTCAAACGCGACCGATGTGCACCAGCAATGGTCTCGGTAGTCGCTGAGATTCGCAATGTGCCCCCGTCGGGCATCGCGTCTCGCGCGTTCACGGCCAGGTTCAGAAGCGACATCTCGAGTTGATTGGGATCGGCTTTAGCGGGCGGCAGATCTTCGGCCGCTTCGACGACGACCTTGATCTGTGGTCCCGTCGTGCTTTCGATAAGGCCGCCCATGCCATGGATGAGCTTCGCAATGTCAACGGCGACCGCCTGGAGTGGCTGGCGCCGGGCGAAGGCCAGGAGGCGCTGCACCAGAACTCGCGCCCGCTCGGCCGACTGCATGGCGCCAACAATAAGTCGCTGCTCACGTTCGGTGCCGACGCCCTTGCGATGAAGCATGTCGAGGGAGCCGACAATGGGAGTGAGCAGATTGTTGAAATCATGCGCGACGCCGCCCGTCAGCTGGCCCATCGCTTCCATTTTCTGGCTTTGACGCAAGGCCTCGTGAGCTAGCTCGCGTTCCGCAATCGCATTGGCGACCCGAATCTCGAGCGTCACGTTAAGGTCGCGGAGCTTCTCCTCCGCAGCTTTCCGTGCGGTGATGTCGAGTACGGTGCCGGCAACCCTAAGGCATCGGCCGGAGGCGTCGAAGACGCCGCGCCCCTTCGCGGCGATCCAGCGCTCGGCGCCGTCTTCCCGGCCGATCGTACGATAATCTACATCATAGAGCGCGCGGACTGCTGGATCTGCGGCGGCCAGATAGGCCGCAGTGGTCGCCGCGCGATCGTCGGGGTGCAGCCCGTCGTAGAAATCCTGTAAGGTAACAGGGACCTCAGGTGAGATGCCGAACATCCCCTTTGTGCGAGGCGGCCAGATCAGCCGATCGTTAACAACATCGACGTCCCAGAAGCCGACCTCGGCATTCTCCACAGCGAGACGCAGCCGCTCCTCGCTGTCGCGAAGTCGCGCTTCTGCGCCGACCCGCTCGACATGCGCCCAGCAGCGCTCGACGACCTCCCGGACGAGGGCGATCTCGCCGTCCGTCCAGTCGCGGGCACGATCGTGATGGACCGCCATCATCGCCGCGAGCCGCCCCTCCTTGATGAGCGGGCAACAGATGATCGCCTCTACACCTATCGCGGCGAACATCTCTCGTCCTTGGCCGGGCTGGAGCTCCGCGACGACATCGCGCACGATCAGGGTGTCGCCCGATCGCATGTCGGCGGCAGCGCGGGGTCCGAAAAGATCGAGACTGTAGGCTCCTGCGGAACTCTCGATGCCGGGGGCGGTGTAGTCGCTGCGGATCCAGAAACGATCCGTGTCCGCGCCCACATCGGCATATGCGCAGCGCGACACTGCAAGCTTTTCACCCAGCAGCCGGGTGGCGGCCCGCATCGCTTCCGACGCATCCGCGGCTCTGAACAACCGCTCTTCCATTTCACCGAAAAAGCGCAGCCGCGCTTCGCTTTCGCGTAAGGCGGCGTCCGCCTCATGCTCAGCAGTGCGGTCGCGGAAAATCTTAACGTAACCACCGTCGCCACCGGCCAGCGGCATCGTCAGCCCCGAACCCCAGAACCGGCTGCCGTCGCGGCGGAGATGCCAGCGCTCGTTGACCGCGCGCCCCTGCCTCGCGGCCCGATCCATCTCCTGCTCCGGCGCATGGTTCGCCCGGTCCTCGGGCGTGAAGAAGAGCGCCCCTGGCTGCCCTAACGCCTCGCCAGGGCTGTGCCCCACGAGCCGCTCGGCCCCGCTGTTCCATCCTCGGATCACGCCGCCGGGGTCGAGCGTCACGATGGCAAAGTCCTCGGCGCCTTCCACGATCTGGCGGTAGCGCGCTTCACTTGAGCGGAGATTGGCTTCAGCCCGCGCACGCGCGATCACGATGCCCGCGGTGCGAACGACGAAGTCGACAATCGCGAGATCCGCCGCGACCGGCTCGCGCGGTTCCCGATGATACATTGCAAAGGTGCCGAGGACCTCGCCCTGGACAGACCTGATCGGAAGCGACCAGCAGGCGCGAAGCCCGTGCCCGATCGCGAGATCGCGGAAATCGGCCCACAAAGGATCGGATGCGATGTCCGCGACGAAGACCGGCTTGTTTCGATAGACCGCAGTACCGCAGGATCCCACGGCCGCTCCGACCGCTATTCCGTCGATGGCGTCGTTATAGGCATCCGGCAGGCTCGGCCCGGCTCCATGACGCAGGTGCCTACCGTCCTCGGTGACCAGTAGGATCGACGCCATGATCCCCGAAGTCGAAAGAGCTTCTACCTCGAGGACGATCGCATTCAGCGTTGCTTCGAGGGGGGCCTCCTGGACGGCAAGTTCAAGAATATGGTTCTGCGCTGCACTAAGCGCAGCTGCATCCCTGACCTCAAATTGACGAGCGCGCGCTTTCAGGGACGAGCGGATTGCGCCGAGCATCGCTTCGGCGTGCAACGGCCGCTCCAGCAAGACGACGTTGCCGAGTTCGGCGAGCCGCTGGGTTGCGGTAACCGATCGGGGCGAGCGAGAGCCGTTGGCCAGAACCACGAACGGAATGTCCGACCACGTTGGCTGATTCGAAACCCATGACGCCAGGGCCGAAGAGCCCGTCATCACGAGGGCCTCTTCGGTGAGGAGGATGGCGCCGGCGCCGTTGCCGAGTTCGTCGACAAGCTCCGTTTGATCCGAGCAGATTTGAGACGGTATCGCGTTGCGATTGAGCAGTTCGGCGGCGATCGTGGCGTCCCGGCCACGCGGTGCGAGGATCAGTACCGGGGTCTTCATCCTACCCGCGCGGCGCTTCGGGGTCCATCTGGCCAGCCATCAACATCTTTCCTTCGCCCGAGAATTTCGGCACCCCGGTCAACACGCCCTGGAAGTTCCGAAGCGGTTCGCCGAGCTGCAACCCATTAGTGTCTATCTGAAACTCCCGGATCGTGCGTTCGTGCCGGGCCGTTCGCGTCTTAATGACGGATATGGCCTGACGGACCTCGCCATGCGCCTCGAAATAGCGAAGCTGGAGGACTGTATCGGAAAGATAGCTCAGGTCGACATCCGAACGGATGTCGCCCATTATGCCATGCAGGCCGAGGATGAGCAGGCTCACCACGCCCTTCTGGCCAAGGAAACTCAGCATCTCGTGCATCTGAAGTACCAGGAACTGCTCGTTTGGCATGGCCTGAAGGTAGGCGTTGAGACTGTCGATCACGACGATGGCCGCGCCGAGGTCCTCGACTGCGGATTGGACCGCAGTACTGAATTGACCAGGAGATATCTCCGCAGGATCGATCGAGCGCAGTTGCAATTGCCCGTTTTTGATATAGGGCCTGAGATCCATGCCAAGCGCGGCGCTACGCGCGATTAGGGTCGGGGGGCGCTCATCGAACAGGAAATAGGCGGCCCTCTCGCCACGCTGTAGCGCCGCCACGATGCATTGGACGGATGTGGTCGTCTTGCCAACACCGGCCGGTCCTGTCAGGAGTGTGGCGGTGCCTGGCACCAGGCCGCCGCCGAGCAGAGCATCCAGTTCTGGCGATCCGGTCGTGACAGCATCCCCGCAGTCTTCGGTGTCATGATCGAGCGCGACGAGACGCGGGAAGACGCGCAAGCCACCGCGCTCGATCTCAAAATCATGATAGCCGCCCCGGAAGGGCTTTTCCCGCATCTTCACGATATTGAGGCGCCTCCGCTGCCCGCCGAAAGTCGCCAGCGACTGGCTGAGAGAGATCACGCCATGCGCGATGCTATGCAGCTGCAGATCGCCGCCGGAGCTTCCCTGATCATCAAGAAGAAGGACAGTGCACTGACGTGTCGAGAAATAGTGCTTGAGCGCCAGGATCTGGCGTCGGTAGCGGATCGGGCTCTGAGAGAGCAGGCGCAATTCGGACAGGCTGTCGAGGACCACCCGCGCCGGTCGGAATTCCTCGACCTTCGCCATGATGTTGCGAACCGTCTCTCCGAGCTCAACCTCGCTGGGATGCAACAGCGTCTGCTCCTGATCCTCGTTGAAGCCGTCTGCCGGGACCATTTCGAACAATTCCAAGACGTCCAGCGACCAGCCATGGGCCTTACCAACCGCGCGCAGTTCCACCTCCGTCTCAGCCAGGGTAATGTAGAGTCCGGCTTCCCCCGCCTGCGCCCCCGCAAGCAAAAAGCCAAGTCCAAGCGTGGTCTTGCCTGTGCCAGGCGTCCCTTCGACGAGATACATGCGATGGGGCGTCAGGCCGCCAAACAATATATTATCGAGGCCTGAAATTCCGGTGGAAGCTAACATAGGTTGCGAAATATTCGGCGACATCTTTTTCCCCGGCGGTCAACGGCAGGCGCCTGAAAGGTTCAGTTGCCGCTTATGAGACCGACTGCGCTCATAATTGTTCCACGTCCACTGCCTTCGATGCGACCGGAGTGATTAACAGCACCCATCTCACCCGCCGCACCCCCGATCTGTGCGCGCTTAAGTGGGCTTCGCGCCGTTCTCGGCGCGTTCACACCAAGACGATGGTGCCGTGAAAAATCGACCAGGCATCTCCTTGGCCATTCTCTTATGGCTGAATCAGTCACCTGCAGAATGCCGTTGGCGCTTGAGGGGAACTCACCAGGGCATTGCCAGCCGGCGAATTAGGGTAAGCATCCGCCGGCGTCGACGTCTTCATCTGTCCGTAGCTGGCTTTGACACCCGGCGAACCTGCTGGACGGAAGCCACGCTGAAAAGCGCGGGGCTAACGCAGGCACGCGCAGTTCGAACACTTTCGTTCAGGGTTGCGGTAGGATGAATATGCCGCCAATCGATCCCATCAATTTTTTCGCGATCCTCATTCCCAAACCACTTTCGCCCGGCTCGGGCATGGGAAGCCCATCATCATCGACGAGGATGACGGCCTCTCCGCCACGCTTCTCCGTTATCGACACCCGAATATGCCCAGACATGCCCTCTTCGAAGGCATGCTTGATCGCATTGGTCGCAAGTTCGTTCACCACGAGCGCAATAGTAGTGATGTAGGTCTCGGGCAGGCCGGTCACGTCCATAACCTCCAGGGACACCGCGATCGAGCGCGGCTCTTTCTGCGCCCGCAACGCATCGCACACCTGGCCTAGCGCAATTTCAAGGCTCGCTGGGCTGCCTTGATTCAGAGCCCGCCGCGCATTGGCGAGGATCGAGACGCGCTCCATGGCATCCGCGAGCGAAGTAGCCGGCATGATCCGGTCCAGTCGCGGCCGGATACTCATCCTCGATCGCGAGTAGTTGGAAGAACTGGCGGGTGACGGTTATGGGCGACCGGAAGCCGAGTTTCGAAAGCTAATCGCTCCCTTTGGCAAGGACGAGCCGCGGGTGACGGCGAGCGCCTGAATCCTGTGAGAAGCGGCGCAACTGACCGAATCCGCACCGATTCTCATACTTTGCATAGACTACTTGGGATTGCACATGATGGCACGCGGTTAGAAACCTCGACTCTTCTGGTGAAGATCAATCAAGAGTCCGAATCCCTCCCGCACCGCCGATTTGGTTTGTCGCCGGCTTCGCCAGCAATCTTTGCATGGACACATCGACAGGCTGAACGTGCTGAGCCTGCTCGCCGCGTCGGCGTTGGCTTTTGGTATGAGAGACGTTGACAGGGCGATGAGCGAACGACCGAAGGTGCGTCGCGACCTGCTCGCAAAGCGGAACTTCCACGACTGGAACGAAGAACGTGGCGCCGAACGGCCGCAAATGTGAAGGTTTGCCGCGGCCGGCCGCCCGTTCGTGAACGAATTTCGCTATCCGGGCACATGGCAGTGTCGCGCAGGCGCTTGCGGACGTTCCCAAATCAGGAACCAAGATTGGGAACCTGCCATCGACTGGCCGAGGGTCGGACCCTGGCAGCAACAGCTACGGATCTCGGCACAACGATGGCAGGCCGCCTAATTCTTCTGATTGTCTTCAGGCGCCGCGCTTCTTCTGCGGCAGGAAGAACGACGGTGGGAACGGTGCCTGCCCCGAACCTGACGGACTGCGCAATTCGTTACGCCCTCCCGCATCCGCGCTGAGAGGTATCTGCATGCCACCGGTCTCTTCCAGAAGCGCAAACAGCTTGTGGCTCATCCGTTCGGCCAGCGCCTCGTGCCCTGGCCGGGCAAGGAGGTTGTCGTTCTCGTGAGGGTCGGCGGTTAGGTCGTAGAGTTCGTCCAGATCCCAGATGCCGTGGAAGTGGACGTATTTGTAGCGATCCTCGCGAACGGCATGAACGGTGGGCGTCTGCGGGAAATTGCGTTCCCAATAGTATTCGTAGAGCAATTCCTGACGCCACGGCGCGTTCCTGTCGCGCGCCAGGGGAAGAACGTTGGAACCGGCCATGTAGGAAGGCGCCTCAAGTCCAGCAGCGGCCAGGATGGTTGGGGCGATGTCGATGTTCGCCACGACGTTCTCCACCGTGCTGCCGGCATCGAACAGGGATGGGCACCGTGCCAGCAAGGGGACGCGCATCGATTCCTCATAGGCGGTGCGCTTGTCGATCAATCCATGCTCGCCGAACATGAAGCCGTTGTCGCCCATGTAGATGATCAGCGTATCATCAAGTTCACCGCGCTTCTCGAGCAGGTCCATGATGCGCGCGATGCCCTCGTCGACGGCCAGCAGCGTTTCCATGTAGCGCTTGTAGTAATCGGCGATATCCAGGTCGCCGTGGTAGGCATAGTCAACCCCATGCCAGCTGTTGCGCTGATTTTCGACCCACATCGGCCTACCCGGCGCACCGGCCTTCATGTTCTCGGGATAGCGGAAAATCTCCTTGTCGTAGCGGCCCTTGTGACGCTCCGCAGGCAGGAATTCGGCATGAACCGCCTTGTGCGCGAGGTGCATCATCCAGGGCCTGGACGGATCGCGCTTGTCGATCCAGTCGATCGCGTAGTCGGTCAGTTCGTCGGTGATGTAGCCCTTCTGCGGCACCTTGCGGCCATCGACGTTCAGACCATTCTGGCTGGGCAGGTAGGTCCCCTGACCCTTGAAGCTTACCCAGTGATCGAAGCCCGGCTGCGGATCGTCACCTTCGGTTCCCATGTGCCACTTGCCGATGAAGGCCGTGTCGTAGCCGGCCTTCTGCAGGAACTGCGGATAGAAGATCAGGTCGGACGGGATCGGGTGGTTGTTGTCGACGACCTTGTGCTGGTGGGCATAGAGGCCGGTCAGGATCGAGGCGCGGGAAGGAGAACACAGCGCCGTCGTGACGAAAGCATTGCGGAAGTGCGCCCCTTCGCGCGCCAGACGGTCGAGCGTTGGCGTCTCACCAAAATCCTGAGCTTTCATGAAGCCCATTGCGTCGTAGCGATGATCGTCGGTGAGGATGAACAGGATGTTCTTCGGCTTCACGCCAGGACGGCGCTTTAGGCGGAGGTCCTGCGTGGAGGGGTTTACACCCGCCGTCTTGGCGCCCGCTGCCCACGAGTAGAGCCCAAACGCACCGCCGGTGCCTCCCAGCAATATGCCGCGGCGATCGAAGCTGTCAGCCATGTCGTGTCTCCCTTAGAAAGTCATGCGCACGCCGCCGAACAGGCGCCGTCCGGAATCGAGGTAGTTCGCGGGCAGTCCCGTGGTGTATTCCACGATCTCGTCGCGATCGAGCAGGTTCACCGCTTCAAGCACGATCGACGCTTGCGGGGTCACCCGGAAACTGACGCTGGCATCCAGTGTGCCAAAAGCCCGGTTTATCCGGCCCATGACCGGGGCTGTAGCCGCCGAGGCGAGATACTTGCTGCGCCAAGAGTAAGACAGGCGCGCTGCCACCGGCCCCTTCTCGTAGTAGCCGATCAGGTTGTAATTGTGCTTTGAGGCGGCCGTAAGCTGGTTCGGATCGCTGTTGTCGATGAAGGTGTAGTTGGCGATCACGCCCAGGCCGTCGAGTGGACCAGGCAGCCAGGTGAAGGCCTGCTGGAAGTAGAGTTCGATACCCTTCAGATCGACGCCTGATCCATTGACTAACTGGCTGACGGTGAAATCGGTCTGGATCGTCGTCGTGCCCGTCGTGCGGATGTAGGAGACGGGCAGCGACTGGATGCTGATTTCGCGCCTGATCAGGCTTTCGAGGTTCTTGTAGAAAACGGAGGCGCCGACCAGAGCGTCCTGGCCGAAGTAGTATTCCACCGTGGCATCTACGTTGTTGGCGCGGAATGGATCGAGATAGGGATTGTTCCGGGTAACGGTCAGGCCGTTGCCGTTGGCCGTGGTGGTGGGAGATATGTCCCCCAGGTTCGGCCGCGTGATCGTGCGCGAGGCGGAGAAGCGCAGTTGCAGCTTGTCGGTCGCCTCGAACTTCAGGTTCACGCTCGGCAGGAAGTCCCAATAGGAACGCTTGACCACAAGCGGGGCCGCGGCGGGGACACGCGTGGTCATGCCCGTTTCAACCTCCACGGTGATGCCGTTGAGATCGGGACTTACGCCCGAAGTGGTCTGGCTGGTCCGTACCGCCCGCAGGCCAATGTTGCCGGTCAGCTTGCCGAAAGCCAGATCCGCCCGCCCATAGAGGGCCAGGGTCTTCTCCTGGACGTCGAGAATCCCGGTAGCGTCGTTGGTGTACGTGCCCGCCGCGATCAGCTGCTCCTTGCTGAAGTTCTTCACGAATCCCCTGGCGTCGGAGCCCAGCCAGGATTGCGGAAACGAAGCGTCGCCGTCGTAGCTGCCCAGGAACGAACCGGAGCCCGGCCGGATCGGGATCATAAAGGGCGCCGCGCTATAAGATCCTGCCAGCGGCCCTGCCGGAAGACCGCCATAAAGCTGTGAAACCCCGGCGGCGGCGATCGTCAGGGTCTTGTTGTCGGCATAGACCGCGCGGTCGCTGTACTTAACACCTGCCCGAAGCGAGGTCACGCCCCGGTCGCCAAGGTCGCGGCGAACGTCCAGTTTGACGTCCCGGAGCCGGTCACTTGTTACGCGATCGAGTTCGCCGTTGAGGCTGAGCAGGCGGAAGTTGTTCGGATCGAGTTTGCGAGCGTCGAAGCCGTCGAGATAGGTGATGCTAGGGATTGAGTCTCCGGGTTGGGCCACGACGCGCACGGTACCGGTGATGCTGTCGGCGATGTTGAGCGTGTTGCGAACCTGACGGGAACGCTGCTCGGATCCGTCGAGGACGATGGTCCAGCCGTCGCTCTCGAACTTGCCGCCGAGCACGAAGGAGCGGATATAGCCGTTGCGGTCTTGATAGCGCCCGCCGTCGCGCAGATCGATATTGCTGACGGTGAAGTCGGTCGCCGTTTCCACTCCGTCCAGGATCTGGGTCTTTGATGCAATCACACCGCCGGATCCTGCGAAGTTCTGCCAATTTTCCTGGCGTACCGCCTCTACCTTGACCCGGGTGTAGAAGGCGTCGGCATAGAGTTCGAGTTGGTCGCTCGGCCGGAATTGCACCGAAGCGATGCCGCTGAGGCGCCGGTTTCGCTCAGTGAACATGTCGTGGATGATGAGCCCGGGGATGCGCACCAGACGGCCTGGATCGATGCGGCCGTCCCCGTTGAGATCGTCGGCGCCCCCGCCGAGTGGTACGCCCTGCCCTTCGGTAACGGTGTTCCAACCGGTCTCGACCTGATGGGTTTGTGGGCGACGCTCGGTGTAGGATCCTCCAAGCGTGACACCCAGCCTCCCGTCCAGAAAGCTGTCGGCGAACAAGCCGGAAAGCCTGGGAGAAACCTTACCGGAATTGCTCTCATGTTCCGCTTGCGCCGAGAGCGTCAGCACTCGGCGGCCGATGTCCAGCGCGCGCGGCGTGCGAACGTTTACGGTGCCTGACAGGCCGCCATCCTCGAGATCGGCGGTGGGAGATTTGTAAACCTCCAGCGTGCGCACGAACTCCGGCGGCAACGCCGAAAAATCGAAGGACCGCGAGAACCCCGCGAAAAGATCATTCAGCGCGTTCGGCACGCTGCGCCCATTTAGCGCGACCAGCGTGAAAGTATCGGGAAGCCCGCGAATGTTGACGCTGCGCCCTTCGCCGCGCGTTCGGTTGATCTGCACGCCGCTGATACGCTGAACCGATTCCGCAACGTTGACGTCCGGGTAGCGGCCGATGTCTTCCGAACTTATGACATCAACGATGCTGTCTGCGTCGCGCTTGATCCGGACGGCCTGTTCGATACCGCTGCGAATTCCAGTGACGACGATGTCCTGGCCCGGGTCGTCGTCCGCGACGGGCAGCGTTTGCGCCGATCCCTGAGGTTGTCCGACCCGTTCGTCAATTGTCGCGGCGTTTGCATCGGGGGAGGCGAACAGCAGTCCCGAGGCTGCCACGCCGATCAGCCACCGCGATTGCTGGACCGATTTCGAGGCGGCGTGATTGTGCATGGAACGAGCGCCGGAAGAGACAGGCGATCGCCTGGATGTTGCAGGCACTGAACAGCGCCCGGCGCGGGGACCCGCGACGACTAAGAGAGACATGGCTATCCTTTGCACGCACCATGACTCCAAGGCTGGAGTCTTCGGTCAGTTGAGCGGAAGGGGGGGTGTCTGACGCTGTCGCCTCGACAGGGCCACAGATATCGCAGGAAAATTTCAACTCACCACAGGAAATCTTGTTCTGCGAGAAGCGGTTCTTCCACTTCACGGCGGATTAGGGACCAGGGCGTTTCCCATCGACTGATGGCACCGGGTGGCTCGATCATCCTGGCTGGATCGACGACGGGCGTCATGGGAACGCCAGCGTTCAGCGTCTATTCGGCGAGCAAGGCGGCGGTGCGCAATCTCGCGCGGAGCTGGGCGCAGGATCTGCGCGGCACCGGCATCCGGGTGAACGTGCTGCCGCCTGGGCCGACGCTGACCGAGCTCGCGAGCGCTGCGGTCGGCAGAAAGGCGATGATCGAGATGAGAGCTGGTACGCCGATCGGCCATGTCGGGGATCCGTCTGAGATTCGCGCGCTCGCGGCCTTCCTCGCAATGTCGGACAGCAGCTTCATGACCGGCAGTGAAGTGTTCGCCGATGGCGGGCTCGCGCAGATCTGAGCGGCGTTTCGCTCTTCCATTCGATCTCATCACTCCGATAAGTCGGCCGCCGAAAAGTCGTACCTGCGGCCTTGAGACGAGCGACGGGTTTCGGCTGAGACGCGTCGCTCGTCATTATGTTTGCTTATGGCAGCTTCTTGTCTCGTTCATCGCTTTTGGTCCCAACCAAACAGCTCTCTCACGGCGTTCAGACCATGATTTGTTGAACCTGGCTGCGCACGCTCCGATGCCCATCAGGTTGCCTGGGTTTCAAGGGGCAGCCAAAGGGACCACTTAGGCGAAGTTTGTTGCCGCAGGGTAGCGATCATGGATTACCCTTACCGCCGTGAGCGCCGACCACCGTTCCAGTCGAGTAGCTAGCCTGATCCGCGGCGAGGGTGACAAATAGCGTGGCCAGTTCCGCAGGCTGACCAGCGCGGCCGAGGGGCGTGTCCTGCCCGAATTCTCCCATTTTCCCTGGCAGTTGTCCGCCCGCGACCTGTAGCGGAATCCAGATCGGACCCTGGGATACGGCGTTCACGCGGATGCCTTTCTTTGCCAGCTGCTTCGCCATGCCCTTGGTGAGATTGAGGATTGCAGCCTTGGTGGAGGCGTAATCTGTCAGTTCCTCGCCCGGGTCATAGGCGTTGACCGACACCGTGTTTATGATGACGGCGCCGGGCGGCATCGCTGCCTTGCTGAAACGGAACACGTGATAGACATTGGTTTCGTATGTGCGCACGAACTGATCGTCCGAGATGTCCATGATGTCCGCCTTGCTTTGCTGGTAAGCCGCATTGTTGACGAGGATGTCGATGCCGCCGAGTTCAGCGATCGCTTGGCGCACAGTTTGTTCACAAGCGGCCCGCGTGCAAATGTCGGGGGCAACGCTACTGCCTTTCGTCCCGCCTTGCGGATGAGATCGACCACTTCATGTGCGTCGGGTTCTTCCGAAGGATGATAATTGATAGCGACGTCAGCCCCTTGCCGCGCGAACGCAATGGCGGCCGCACGGCCGATCCCGCTGTTGCCACCGGTGATCAATGCTTTGCGACCCGTAAGCCTGCCCGATCCCTCGTAGCTCGTCTCGCCATGGTCGGGCCTGGGTCCATCCTGCCGGCGAGCGCCGGCCAGGGCTGGCGCTGCTCGGCGAACGGTTCACGCCGGTACTTGGTGCGCGGGTCGCTGAGGCTCGGGGCTCTACTGCCGCTTACCTTTGCGATGCCCGGCATCGAGGTTCCGGCGGTGGTCAGTCCCAGCGCCGCGCTACCCAGTATAGCCCGACGCGAAGTTGGAAAATTGCTCATCGTGTTCTGCTCCGGTGGTTGTTCTGCAACGCAGCGAGGCTGGAATGCATTCGCCGCATGACGCATTCCTCGAAAATAGCCGACCTGGGCTCTGTTCATTGTGCACCGCAACCAATGGCGCAGAGGCAGCGTTAGCCTCTGATACCTCTCCCGCAGCACAGGATTTTGTCATGTTCGGAAGCAAAGAAAAGGTGCGCTATGCCGTGGTCGGCGGCGGTCAGATCTCGCAGCAAGCGTTCATGCCCGGCATCGCCCGCACCCACAACTCTGTACTCACCGCACTGGTAACAGGCGACCCGGTCAAGGCAGAAGACCTCGCCAAGGCTTACGGTATCAAAGCCTGGTCATATGACGACTATGGGGCTCTGCTGAATTCCGGAGAAATCGACGCAGTTTACATCGCAACCCCAAATGCCCTGCACACACCTTACGTCATCGCGGCGCTTGAAGCGGGCATCCACGTTTTGCTGGAGAAGCCCGCGGCGGCCAGCCTGGCCGACGCGGAACAGATCCTTGCTCTGCAGCAACGCTCGAAGGCCAAGCTGATGATCGCCTATCGTCTGCACCACGAGCCCGGGACCGTCGAAATGGTCACACGCGCGCACAACGGCGATTTCGGCGACCTGCGGGCTTTCACCGCGACATTCGCGCAGAACGTGGCCGAGGCAAACTCACGCGGGCACAACGGGTATTGGGGCGGGCCCGTCCCGGACATGGGTACTTACCCGCTTAATGCCGTGCGCAACCTCTTCGGGGAAGAGCCGGTCTGGGTGCATGCGATCGGTACGAAGACGCCGGGCCGAGGGTTCAATTTCGACGACACCGTCGCCGTGACGCTGCGCTTCCCCGGCGATCGTCTGGCGCAGTTCACCGTCAGCTATGCCACCGCGCCCGCAGAACGGTTCACGCTGATCGGCACCAAAGCCACGATCGAAGCCTCGCCCTGTTTCATGTTCGGTCCCAAGGTCGGCATCTCCTACACCGAGACCACAGCCGAAGGCAGCAAGGTCCACAAGTTCGACCCGGTCGAGCAGTTCGGCAACGAGACCCAGTATTTCTCCGATTGCATCCTTCAGGATCGTCAGCCTGAAGCCGACGCCGAGGAAGGCTATCTCGACATGCGCGTTCTCGATGCGGTCGAGCGTTCGCTTCAAACAGGCGATGCGGTTACGCTGGAGCCGCGCAGCCGGGATCGCCGGATCGACGCGGATCAGGCTCTGCATTTGAAGCCCGCTAAGGAACCGACCAAAGAAAAGCTGATCAGCGTCGTTCCGCAGTCGGCCTGACCGTGGCTCATCTGCTGGAAAAGGTGCGGGCCGCCGCTCGCGGTCGTGGACAAGTGGAGCTTCGCCAGGACGGGTATCTCGCGCTGGAACAGTATGGTGCCCTGGGCGACGGCCGGACCGTCGCCCTTTCGGGTTCCGACGGCTCGATAGACTGGTGGTGTGTGCCCAATCTGGATTCACCTCCGCTGTTCGACAGGCTGTTGGACCCTGAGGAAGGTGGCCGCTTTTCGATCACCCCGGCCGAACCTTTCGAAACGGAGCGTCGCTATCTTCCCGACAGCAACGTCCTGGAAACCGTATTCACGACGATGTCCGGCCGCGCGAAGCTGACGGAGTCCATCAACAGCGGCACGGCAGGGCGGCTGCCTTGGGCTGAACTGGCCCGGCGGATCGATGGTATCGAGGGAAGCATGCGTTTCGACGTGGAGATGCGACCGGGTCGGCGCGGGCATGCCGCCAGCCCCTATCAGTCGCAGATCGGGCGTCACGCGGTTTTCCATGTCGGCGACGTACTGGGTCTTCTGCTTCATTCTGGCGGCGTTGACGTAAGCCGCAGTGACGACTCGGTAATCGGCGCTTTCGACGTTGTAGCGGGCCAGCGCGAGATCATAGCGGTAATCGCCGGCGAAGGTGAGCCGCTGGTTGTGCCGCCTATTGCGGAGATCGATGAGCGGATCGACATCTCCGATGCGGAATGGCGCGTATGGGCGCAGCGTATCGACCACAATGGTCCACACCGGCCGGCCTTCATCCGCAGCGTTCTGGCCCTGAAACTGTTACTGTTCTCGCCTTCGGGCGCTATCGCCGCAGCGGCTACCACCTCTCTTCCCGAGGGTCCGGGTGGCGGCAAGAACTACGACTATCGCTATGCATGGATCCGCGACGCCGGCTACACGATCAAGGCATACCTGGCCGCCGGCGCGCAACCTGAAGCCAAGGCGGCTTTCACCTGGCTGCTGAAAAGGCTGGACCAGCATGGCTACCGCGTCTGCTATACCTTGGGCGGCGAGATCGTGCCCCAAGTGAGGGAGATCGACGTTCCTGGCTATCGCCGGTCGGAACTTGTGCGGGTCGGCAATGTGGCGACGGATCAAATCCAGCACGGCGTGTACGGGGACATTTTTGAAACCGCCGCGCGGTTCGTGGACTGCGGAAACGTGCTCGATCCCTCCAGCGCCGAAACGCTCTCCCATCTTGCAGATCAATGCGCGGATAGCTGGCGCCGGAAGGATTCCGGCATCTGGGAGCTTGAAGACCTGCAGCATTACACAATGTCCAAGGTAAGCTGCTGGCAGGCGCTCGCCCGGGCCGTGAATCTGGCCGATGCCGGCCAGCTTCCCACCACCTGCCGCGATCGGTGGTCGCGCGAACGCGACCGCATTGCCGAGTGGATCACCGGAAACTGCTGGTCGGAAAAGCTTGGAGCCTACGTGCTTCATCCCGGTTCCGATCGCCTGGACGCCTCACTCGCGCTCATGGTCCGGTTCGGGTTCGATGGAGACTCCCGGATGGAGCAAACGATCGATGCCATCGACCGGGAGCTTGGCCGGGGAGCCTGGCATTACCGCTATAGCGGGGCAGAGGAGGAAGAAGGCTGCTTCCTCGCATGCACCTTCTGGATCATCGAAGCTCATCTCCTGCTGGGTCGACGCGAACAGGCCGAGGCGATGCTCGCCCGACTGGATCCGACCATCCAGCGCGGCCTGGGCGTTCTTTCCGAGATGGTCGATCCGGATACCGCAACTTATCTCGGCAATCTGCCGCAGGGGCTTTCGCACCTCGCCCACATCATGGCGCTCGATACATTGAGCGCGCAAAGCAAGTGCTGAGGCGGCCAAGGTCGCCCCAGCAAGTCCGGGACCAAAAAGCATTAGGAACGGGGCCGCCAGAACAATTCCCAAAGACCGTACGAAAAGGTGCTGCCGAACCGGGCTTGAGTGCAGGATTGCTGGCGCGCTGGTGCGCCGGGATCCTCCGATCCGGCTGAACCGCGCTGGATGAGGGGGGCAGTGAAGACGAGATAGGTCGCGATCTGCAGAAGCTCGCCTTCCCAATTCACGAAGACGCTCGAGAGAAATTCCGGACTTGCCATAGGCTAAAGGGCTTATGATCGGCTGCAGTGACGCCGCGCATATTCGATCGGGACGGCCAGCCTGGGAGGCATTGGCCAAGCATCGAGCCGGCAAACAGCAGCGAGACAACTAAGGTAAATCCGTTAACTTCGAAAAGCGCTGTGCTCTGGAAACGCTGGAAATATACGTCGTTCATGGAAGCCGCGCTTAACATCCGCGCACAGCAGGATAGGTCATTGGGTCTATGCGAAGGGCGGATCAGTTCAGCGTAGATTTCTGGAGTAAGCTAGGAACGCCGTGAGCTGGCGCGGGGAACCAGCAGGTCCAGCGCGTCTGCATTCTCTCTGCCCCAACCATACAGCAGTTCGACCGGCTCGACGAAGCGTCGACCGAGATCCGTCAGGTGATATTCCACCATCGGCGGAATGGCGCTCTGAACATGCCGGCTGATCAACCCGCTCGCCTCCATATCTCGCACCGTCTGCGTCAGCATCTTCTTTGAAATTCCCGGTAGACTACGCAGCAACACGCCAGTGCGCGCTCTCCCGCCGTGACGGGCGTGAAGCGTGTGCAGGACCATGCTGGTCCATTTGGTGGCGAACAATTCCAGCACACGGCGGGGCGCGCAATCCTCCCGCCATTCATCGTCTGCCGTTCCGGGCTTCATGTGGTTACCTTTAGGTGCCTGGGGTCGTGAATGGTGCCGTCTAGACCTCCCGCGCGAGAATGCCTAGCTCGTAGACGGTAAGGAGATACTCATGACGAAAACGGCATTGGTGGTTGGTGCTAGCGGCATCGTCGGCAGCGCGACCGCAGAGCTCTTGGTCGAGCAAGGCTGGGCGGTGCATGGCCTGGCGCGGCGGCCCATCGACCAGGCGGGCGTCCAGCCGGTTGCGGCGGATCTGCAGGATGCCGCCGCGACCGCCGAGGCACTGCGGAACATCGACGCCGACGCTGTATTCCTCACTACCTGGCTCCGGCAGAACAGCGAGGCGGAGAATATCCGCGTCAATTCGGCCATGGTCCGCAATCTGCTGGATGGCTTGCCAAAGCCTAAGGGACCGCGTCACGTCGCGTTGGTTACCGGTCTGAAGCATTATCTCGGGCCGTTCGAATCCTACGGGAAGGGTATGCTGCCGCAGACCCCGTTTCGCGAAGAACAGGGCCGCCTTGACGTCGAGAATTTCTACTATGCGCAGGAAGACGAACTCTTCGCCGCTGCCGCGCGCGATGGGTTCACGTGGAGCGTACACCGTCCGCATACAGTGATCGGCCTGGCGGTGGGCAACGCGATGAACATGGGCACGACGCTGGCAGTCTATGCGACGCTATGCCGCGAGACCGGGCGGCCTTTCACCTTTCCGGGTTCCGCCGCGCAGTGGTCTGGGCTCACTGATATGACCGACGCCGGTCAACTTGCTCGTCACCTGCTGTGGGCGACGGAAACCGAAGCCGCACATGACGAGGCATTCAATGTGGTCAACGGTGACATCTTTCGCTGGCAGTGGATGTGGGCCCGCATCGCCGAATGGTTCGGCATCGAGGCTACGCCGTTCGATGGCACGGTTCGGCCGCTGGAGCAGCAGATGGCCGGCGACGTTGCGCTGTGGCGCGAGATCGCCATCCGCGAGGGGCTGACGGAGCCGGATCTCTCACGGCTTGCGTCACCCTGGCATACCGATGCCGATTTGGGCAGGCCGATCGAGGTCGTGACAGACATGTCCAAGAGCCGGCGTCTTGGTTTCGAAAGATATCAACCGACCCTTGATGCCTTCTTCGCTCTGTTTCAGCGACTTCGCGCTGATCGGCTGATCCCCTGAGCGCGTTGCCGGATCTGGCTCCCAACCTTCTGGCAACAGTCGACCAATTCCGTCACTACTTAAGCCGCCAGTGAACGGCCGATTGCGCCAAAATCCGCAATCCGCTTGAAACCGGGATGACTTGCCCGAGGGGCCAAACGAAATGTTCTCGGGCGATCGCACCGGATGAATATGCAAGGGTGACGGCCATAACCTGCAGTTCGCAGGTCTATGGCGCGCTGGCAGAGCTGCGCCATGTGCACGGCTCCGACCGGGGCGCTATCCTGCGCCCGGCCGTCAATCTTTCGGCGCAAAGGCGCGTCGACGGCGAGGTACGCCTGGCGCGGTGCTGCCTCCTTGCGCATGCCCGGAGCACTACCCTATCGAACTCCACTAGGAACGCGGCCCAGCAGAAAAAAGAGATCGGAAGGGCACAGGGCGTCACCGCCGCTTTCAACGGCATCGTGCGCCAACTGCGCTTTGCCGGACGCTATGATAAGACGTCGCCGTGAACGTGCTCACATCGCGTCGCTCCGGACCCAGACGCTAACACTGCCGCCATTTACCCGCACCTCGAGATTGCCGGCATCGTCTGTAAAAATCTCTTCCTCGCAATGACCAAGATAATCGCGGAAGCCTTGTCCGGCATGCCCTTCGCCCACCGGCACCGTCTTGCGAGCCTCTTCGCCATTCGACAAAATGGTGACACTGCCCTGTTCCTCAGCTGTCCCGGCCCGGATGATCGCGATGCAATGCGGATCATCGAAGATGTCGGTCTGGGCGCCGTGGGCAAACCGCTTGCGCGCTTCGATGAGCTTGGGAAGGCACGGGATCGCCGGCATTTCCACCTCGTGGGTCTCTCCGTCATCGCCGCTATCCCTGTACTTCGCGCCGTAAAGGTCGGGATAGAAGATGCACGGCGTGCCTTGCTCGCGCATCAGAATGAGAGCGTAGGCCAGCGGTTTGAACCATGGTTCAACCGAGGCTTCCATCGCTTGCAGTGGCTGGGTGTCGTGATTGGAGACGAGTGTCACCGCATGATCCGGGATCGAGGCGGTCAGGCTGCCATCGAAGATCGTGCGCAGGTCGAAGCCGCCGCCCGCTTTGGAAGCTTCGTAGAAATGGTGATGCAATGCGACATCGAAAAGCATCAGCTGCTTGTCGACCTGATCGAGATAGCGCTGCAGGACATCCATGTCGGGATGCCAGTATTCCGCAACCACGAACAGCTCGGGGTGCACTGTTTCGCGGACATGACCGACCCAGTCACGAAAGAACCAGGCAGGGATATGCTTGGCGGCATCGAGGCGGAAGCCGGTGCAGGCTACCTGCTCGGGCAGCCAGCGGCCCCAGAATTTGAGCTCCTCGTAGACGGCGTTGTTCCGAAACTCGATATCCGATCCCATAAGGTAATCGAAATTGCCCACTTCATCGTCGACTTCCGCGTTCCATTCGCCAGCGCCATATTCATTGGCGATGCGGAACACGCCGTTCTCGTCCGGGTCCTCGAGATGATCAACGCCGCTGAAGCACTTCATGTCCCAGATGAACTTGGAGTGCTTGCCCTGCCGCCCGGGGAAGGTAAAGCGGGTATAGGCCGAGGCTTCGAAAGCCTCGTCCTCGATCTGGTTACGATCATCCGGGTTCGCCCGGCGCACATGGACCCGCTCGGTCTCGTCAGCCCCCATCTTGTGATTGAAAACGACATCATGGATCACACCGACGCCGGCGTCGGTGAGAGATCGGGTCGCCTTCTGCAGGCTGGCAAGATCACCGTATTTGGTGGCAACAGTTCCTTTCTGGTCAAACTCGCCCAGGTCGAACAGATCGTATGTATCGTAGCCGATCGACGCGGCGCCCGAGGCGCCTTTGTAGGCAGGGGGTAGCCACACATCGGTGACGCCCATCTGCGAGAGGCTTTCGGCCTGATCGGCAACCTCGCTCCAGAGCTTTCCGCCCTCGGGAGTGTACCAGTGGAAAAACTGCAGGAGCGTGCGAGCGAGCATCGAAATTTTTCCTAGCAAGGAGCGTGGACGTGAAAACGCCCGCCGGGGAACAGCGGGCGTTTTCTCTGCCGCGGCAGATCTGCTTAGTTTGCTGCGACCGCCGCCGGTGTCAGGCCACGCGCGGTGGTATAGCCGGTCTCGACCGAGGGGACGGCGAGGGCCGCGACCTGCTTGAGCGCAGGATCGCTGCCGGTCATCGCATAGCCCTTCTGAAGCGCCCACATCGATGGTGAAGCATCGGCCATCTGCGTCAGGTAAAGGTTGTCGAAGCTGGAGTCGCTCTTCTTGAGCAGTTCGAGCGAGGCGGCGTTCTGCGACGACAGCGTCAGCGAAGGCCGGGTGATCTTGCGATCCTTGTTCGACAGCGCCGCGTAGAGGGCATCGCGCTCCTTCTTCGCCGTCATCAGGTCCGCCTTGGCATAGGCCTTCACATCGGCGCGCTCAGCCTTGCGCATGGCCAGCGTCGAAGCGGCAATGCGGTAATTGAGCGCATCGGCGGTCATCTTCACATAGTCGGTTGCCGAGACCTGGGTGCGGGGCTGGACCGAGAAGACGGTCGTCGTTTCGCCGGCGGCATTGGTATGCGCGATGCCCGAAACCGTCTGGGCCATGGCGGCGGGGGAGAGAAGGGTGGCGGCCATAGCCGCAGCAAGCGCATAACGCATTTAGATACTCCGCATCTGTTGTGTAGATGGTGGTAAAAGCATCTTGGAATGCGCAGGTTCCATGAACTAAATAGTCAACATGAAAAATTATCAATCGTATTTCTGTCTGGATCTATTTATAAAAGCGCACGTTGTGATGATTCAAGATTGATAAGCATACCGTCAATTCGGCATCTATGCTTTTTAAATGCGCTTTATCGGCCAACATCGGGGTTCAATGAATTCTTGTTTTTGCGACAGCGATTAGAGCAGGACTTCACCTGCTCCCATTCGCGCTTCCATTTTTCGCCATGCGAAAAGACGACCGCAAGTCAGGCAGGTCTTGGTCGGAAGGTGGCGTTTGTTTTGCGCCGAATGCTACTGGCCCAACCTCACGCCACTGCCCAGCGCTGCTCCAGATGAGGCGATGGAATGAGGCTGGCAGGCATGGGGGAGCTGGGCGGCGGATCGAAGACGCCATTAGCCAGATATCTGAGTGCATGCTTGATGCCGGCATGGGAGAACGGCTTGGCGATGACGCCGTGGGCGCCGGAGAAATCCTCCGGAATCTTGGCGACGTTGGCGGTAACAAAGATGATCAACGCTTCGGGCCAGCGCTTTTGAATGACTTTTGCAACATCTAGACCGTTCGATCCGTTGGTGAGATGGATATCGACGAAGGCGAGCTGGGGATCGATATCGTCGGGCAGGGCCTCGACATCCTTCAGGCCACCGGCTTCGGCCAACACACTGTGGCCGCTGTCTTCGACTATGGCCTCGATGTCCATGGCCAAGAGGATTTCGTCTTCGACTATCAGGACGTTCATGGCGTCGTTCATACTTCCGTCTCACTACGGGGAAAGGTAATCGTCACACAGGTGCCAGGAGCGTTGTCGCCCCATGTCGCTTCAGCCCGGGCCTGACGGGCAAGCCGGGTGATCATCGAAGTGCCGATGCTTTTGGTACGGTGGATTGAGGGAATGCCGGGGCCATCGTCACAAATCCGAATGATCCCGCGGTCGATATTGTGCTCGACATGGACGCTGAGCCGGCCTGATCGGCCGTCGGCGAACGCATGTTTGATGGCATTGGTCAGAATCTCATTGAGGATCAGCCCAAGTGCGGAGGCATGGGCCGCATCCACGAACAAGGGCTGGGTGGTCAGGTCCAGCACGATATCGCTGCGTCCGCTCGCGCCCACTACGTCGGTAGCGAGGCCATGGACGAATGTACCCAGATCGAAGCGCGCCAGGTCGGTCGATTGGTAAAGCTGGCGATGAACGACCGCCAAGGCATCGACACGCTCCAGCATGGAGTCGAGAATTGCCGCGACCCCGGGATCATCGATCGTGCGCACCTGGAGGCGCAGCAAGGAGCCGATCATTGTCAGGTTATTTTTTACCCGGTGATCGACCTCGTGAAGCAGGAGCGTCCTCGCATCGAGTGCAGCGCGCAAATCTGCCGTGCGCCGATCAACCTCGCGTTCTACGAGCAGTTTCTGATCGCTGATGATCTGCTGCGCCTCGATGCGGTCGGAAACGTCCATCTGTGACGCGAAAAAGAAACGGATTACGCCTTTGTCATCGCGTACTGGCGACATGTACAAAGCGTTCCAGAACGTCGAGCCGTCCTTGCGGTAATTTAAGAGGTCGACATCGACATCATGGCCGCTTTCTATCGCCTCGCGGACGCGCGCGACAGCGTCGGCGTTGGTATCCGGTCCTTGAAGGAATCGGCAATTGCGACCGACAATCTCCTCCCGGGTATAGCCGGTGAGTGCTTGGAACGCTTCGTTGCAAAAAACGATCGGATTATCGGCCTTCGCCGGATCAGTAATGACCATCGGCATGCGGGTCGCGCGCACCGCCGCGGCAAACGGGTCCCCGCGTCCATGCTCGTAGCTAAGAATGTCGGTTAGATGCCAGTCGTCACTCTGCTTCAATTTCGCCTCCAGCGAAGGCCAGAGGGCATCGCGCAATTTCTCAAACAGAATATGCCGACGTTGGTTCCCTTGGCGGGTTGCCTTCAAAGCATAACAGGGCACGAGGATAGGAGGCAGATCTCGATCGAGCGCGGTTCGCTTTCCTGGAAGCCTCGCAAGGCAGCCGGCCGCCTGCAACGAGGCGGGTGCAATGCTGCTCGACCTGGTTGCCCAGGCGTTCTACCCGTAAGGCCATGCTTCATGTCGTCCATCATCCTGGCTACGTGGTCGAAACCGAGTGCGCGGGCACTTTTCCGCATGACAAGTATGCGCTGGTCATGCGGATGCTGGGCGAGAGCGGCGCGACGATGACGGTCCACACGCCCGAAGTGATGCCGCGAAAGTGGCTCGAGGCTGTCCACGACCCCATTTATGTCGACGAGGTGATCGGTTGTTCGGTGCCCATGGCCAAGCAGCGGCGGATCGGTTTCGCGATCGACAAGCGCATATCCCGGCGATCACAGCTCTC
>NZ_JBJDRF010000042.1:0-43008 GCF_044987305.1 Novosphingobium sp. ZW T3_23 | reverse complement strand
CGATCACCGCCTCGGCGGCCAGCACTTCGCCGTCCGCCAGCTTCACGCCGGTCACCTTGTGCCCGTCGCCTTCGAGGCATTCCACCGCCACGCCGGTGCGCAGATCGACGCCGTGCGTGCGGTGCTCGTCCTGGTAGAATTCGGAAAGCGGCTCGCCCGCCACCCGTGCCAGCACGCGCGGCAGCGCTTCCAGCAGCGTGACCTTGAGGCCCAGCTTCGACAGCACCGCCGCCGCTTCCAGACCGATGTAGCCGCCGCCGATCACCACCACGTTCTTCGTGCCGGCATCCACTTCGGCCATCAAGGTGTCGCAGTCCTCGCGGGTGCGCACGGCATGGACCCCGGCCAGCTCCGCGCCCGAGCACGAAAGCCGGCGCGGATCGCCGCCGGTCGCCCAGACCAGCTTGCCGTAGCCGAAAGTCTCGCCGTTCGAGAGCGCCAGTTCACGCGCCTCGGCATCGACTTTGGTGACTTCGGTGCCGAGCAGGAAGGTAATCTCCTTCTCCGCCCAGAACGTCGGCGGGCGGATATAGAGCCGGTCGAAGGTCTTCTCGCGCGCGAAATATTCCTTGGAGAGCGGCGGCCGCTCGTAAGGATATTCCGGCTCGCGGCCGATCACGGTGATGGTCCCCTCGAAACCGTTCTGGCGAAGGGAGATCGCGCATTGCGCTCCCCCGTGCCCGGCTCCCACGATTACGACGTCAGACATCACACGCGCTCCATCAGTACGGCCAGCCCCTGGCCGACGCCGATGCACATGAAGGCCAGCGCATAGCGACCGCCGCCGCGGTGAAGCTCCTCCACCGCCGACATGGCGATGCGCGCACCGGACATGCCGAGCGGATGACCCAGCGCGATGGCGCCGCCGTTGGGGTTCACGCGCGGATCGGCGGGATCGATCCCGAGATCGCGCAAGGTGGCGATCGCCTGGCTGGCAAAAGCTTCGTTGAGTTCGATGACGTCAAGCCGGTCCACGGTCAGGCCGTTGCGGGCCAGCACCTTGCGCGCCGCCTCGATGGGCCCCGCGCCCATTACTCGGGGCGCGATGCCTGCGGCCGCCATGCCGATCACGCGCGCGCGCGGGGTAAGTCCGTGGCGTTTCGCGGCTTCCTCGCTGGCGACCAGCATGGCCGCCGCACCATCGTTGAGGCCGGAGGCATTGCCCGCCGTCACCGTGCCGTCCGCCTTCACGACCGGCTTCAGCTTCGCCAGCGCCTCAAGGCTGGTGGCGCGCAGATGCTCGTCGCGGCCGAACAGGAGCGGATCGCCCTTCTTCTGCGCAATCGTCACGGGCACGATCTCTGCGGCAAAGCGTCCGCTCGTCTGCGCCGCCGCTGCCTTTTCCTGGCTGGCGAGAGCGAAGCGGTCCTGCTCCTCGCGGCTCACCTGCCACTGCGCGGCCACGTTCTCGCCGGTCTGGGGCATGGTATCGACGCCGTAGGCGGCCTTCATCGCAGGATTGACGAAGCGCCAGCCCAGTGTCGTGTCCTCGATCTTCTGGCCGCGTCCGAAAGCGCTGTCCGCCTTGCCCATGACATAGGGCGCGCGGGTCATGCTTTCGGCGCCGCCCGCAATCATGAAGTCCGCGTCGCCGCTGCGGATCGCCTGCGCCGCCATGCCAAGCGCATTGAGGCCCGACGAGCAGAGGCGGTTGACGGTGACGCCCGGCACGCTCTCGCCCATGCCCGCCAGCAGCACCGCCATGCGCGCAACATTGCGATTGTCCTCGCCCGCCTGGTTGGCGCAGCCGAGGATCACGTCGTCCAGCATGGACCAGTCCGCTTGCGTATTGCGCGCCATCAGCGCCTTGAGCGGCAGTGCGGCCAGATCGTCGGCGCGCACGGTGGCGAGTGCGCCGTTGAGCTTGCCGATGGGAGTACGGATGGCGTCGCAGATGAAGGCTTCGGTCACGATGATCAGCTTTCGAGGAAGGAGACGAGCGCGGCGGCAAGGGCCTCGGGGGCTTCGAGCGGGGCGAGATGGGCGGCCTCCAGCGCGACATGGGCCGCTCCGGGAATGCGGGAGACGAGGTGCTCGCCGTGGCCTTCCAGCGGAGTCGAGGTGTCGCGGGTGCCGGTGACGACCAGCGTCGGGCAGGCGATGCCAGCAATACGGTCCGCAAGGGCCATGTCTCGGATCGCCGCGCCGCAACCGGCATAGCCTTGCGCATCCATGGTCAGGAGCTGGCGGCGCACGGTTTCGTAGAGGGCGGGCTCGGCTCTGTCCGAAAGGAAGCGGCCCATCGCCAGATCGGCGATGGCGGCCATGCCGCCCCCTTGTACTTTGGCCCCGCGCACCTTGGCGATGCGGTCGTTCCAGGACGCGCTGTCCATCGTCGCGGAGGTGCAGACCGGCACGAGCTTCGTCACGCGGGTCGGCGCCCGAAGCGCCAGTTCCATGCCGATCATGCCGCCGAGCGACACCCCTGCCAGCGCGAAGGATCCCAGCCCGGCGGCGTCGGCCACGGCCAGCACGTCATCCGCCAGCGTGGCCATCGAGAAGTCACCCGGCTCGGCCGTAGAGGCACCATGGCCGCGCGTATCGATCCGCAGCAGGGCGAAGCGGTCGCGAAGATGGGGCAGGACCGCGTCCCACAAGTCCATGTCGGTGCCGATCGAGTTGAGCAGCACCAGTGCTGGAGCGCCATCGCGCCCTTCCAGCTTCCAGTAGAGGCGTGCGCCGGGAACGCTGGTGAACATCAGGCCGCCTCTGCCAGTGCGCTGGCGAAGGGGGCGCCGGTCTTGGCGGTAACCTCGTCCAGCGAGACGCCGGGCGCGAGTTCGATCAGCGTCAGGCCGCCCGCCTTGCGGTCGACAGCGAAGACGGCAAGGTCGCTGACGATCATGTCCACCACGCGCTTGCCGGTCAGCGGCAGGGTGCAGGCGGGCAGGATCTTGGGATCGCCGTGCTTGGAGACGTGGTCCATCACCACGATCACTTTCTTGACGCCGGCGACGAGGTCCATCGCCCCGCCCATGCCCTTCACCATCTTGCCCGGGATCGTCCAGTTGGCGAGGTCGCCCTCGGCCGAGACTTCCATCGCGCCCAGCACGGCCATATCGATATGGCCGCCGCGGATCATCGCGAAGCTGTCCGCGCTGGAGAAGAAGCTGGAAGTGGGCAGCGCGGTGATCGTCTGCTTGCCGGCATTGATCAGGTCGGGATCGACATCCTCGTCATAAGGGAACGGGCCAATGCCGAGCATGCCGTTCTCGCTCTGGAGCGTGACCTTGATGCCCTCCGGCACATGGTTCGCTACCAGCGTCGGGATGCCGATGCCCAGGTTTACATAGTACCCGTCGCGCAGTTCCTTCGCGGCGCGGGCGGCCATTTCATCGCGGGTCCAAGCCATGTCAGGCGACCTCCCTTTCACGCACGGTGCGCTTCTCGATGCGCTTCTCGTTGATGGTCGAAAGCACCACGCGGTCGACGTAGATGCCGGGGGTGTGGATGCAGTCCGGATCGAAAGTGCCGGCGGGCACGATTTCCTCGACCTCGGCCACGGTGACCTTGCCCGCCGTCGCCATGTTCGGGTTGAAGTTGCGCGCGGTCTTGCGGAACTGGAGGTTGCCCTCCTCGTCCGCGCGCCAGGCCTTGATGATCGACAGGTCCGCGCGCAGCCAGGTTTCGCGCACGTATTCCTCGCCCTCGAACACTTCGACCGGCTTGCCCTCGGCGACCACGGTGCCGACGCCGGTCTTGGTGTAGAACGCCGGAATGCCCGCGCCGCCTGCGCGAATGCGCTCGGCGAGGGTGCCCTGCGGGTTGAGTTCCAGCTCCAGCTCGCCCGAGAGGTACTGGCTCTCGAACAGCTTGTTCTCGCCCACATAGGAGGAGATCATCTTGCGCACCTGCCGGCTCTCCAGCAGCATCCAGAGGCCGAATCCGTCCGCGCCCGCGTTGTTGGACACGACCGTCAGGTCTTTCACGCCCGCCGCGCGCACTTCGGGGATCAGGCTCTCGGGATTGCCCGAGAGGCCGAACCCGCCGGACATGATCGTCATGCCGTCGAACAGCAGGCCATCGAGGGCGCTGCGGGGGCTATCGAATATTTTGGACATCTGGTGTCTCCTTAACCGAGGTCGCCGCCCGCGACGGGCAGCACGGTGCCGGTCACGTAGCTGGCCTCGTCCGAGGCGAGGAACAGGATCGGGGCGATCTGCTCCTCAAGGGTTCCGTAGCGTTTCAGGAAGGCGGAATCGGTCACTTGCGCGACCGCCTCGGCCATCCACGCCTGCTCCTGCGCATTGTCGCCTTCGGCATTGCGCGCGACACGGCGCGGGGGAGCGCTGGTGCCGCCCGGTGCCGTCGCGACGACACGAATGCCGCTTTCCGCATATTCCATCGCCAGGCTCTGGGTGAGGCCGTTGATCCCGCCCTTCGCCGCCGAATAGGGCACCCGGCGAATGCCGCGCGTGGCGTTGGAGGACAAGTTCACGATCGTCCCAGATCCCTGACCGTTTTGGCCCTGCCCCAGCATGGTTGGCAGCACCGCATGGCAGCAGTAAAGCGTCGGCATCAGCGAGCGGCGGATTTCCGCGTCGATCTGCGCAGGCTCGAACTCGGCATAGGGCCGCATCCGGATCGCGCCGCCGACATTGTTGATCAGGATGTCGATCCGCCCGAAGGCTTGGACCGCCTTGGCCATCGCCATCGCCGCGCCTTCGTAGGTCTCAAGATCGCAGCAGACGGAGATTGCTTTTCCGCCCGCCGCCACGATGGCCTGTTCCACCTCGGTCACGAATTCGGCACGGTCGACCAGAACCACGCTCGCGCCCTCGGCAGCGGCGCGGGTTGCGACACCGGCCCCGATACCCTGCGCCGCGCCGGTCACGACCATGACTTTGCCTGCGAAACGTCCTGCGAAGATCACGGCACCCTCCTCAGACGTGGTAGATGTCGATGACCTGATGAATGTAGTCGTCCTTCAGGACGATCTTCTTCTTCAGGATCTTCGGCGTCTCGCCACCAGAAACTCCGGCGGTATCCAGCGTCAGGAACGTGGTCCCGAAGAACTGCTGCGTCTGCTGGTAGCGGTGGCTGAGCGTGTGCCAGTTGTAGCGCAGGTCCACCTGCCCTTCCCGGCTCTCCAGCACTTCGACATTGCCGATGAAGTGCGCCGAACGCGGTTCGGGCGTGGAGGCGGAGGAACGCTCGGTGTTGAGGCGGTAGACGCGGTCTTCCAGACCCTGCCGGTTAGCGTAGTAGATCAGCGAGATTTCGGTCTGCGGATCAGAGCAGAGTTCATCGTCGTCGGTCCAGGCCGGCATCCAGTATTCGACTTGGGGCGAATAGCATTCCAGCCATTCGTCGAACTGGCGGTCGTCCAGCAGGCGCGCCTCGCGGTAGAGGAAGGCGCAGATCTCGCGGTAGGAGAGAACCTCACGGGTCATGTCGAGCGTGCTCATTCCGCTGCCTCCATCATCGGCGGCTGATTGGCCGCGTCCTTGGCCAGGCCATCGAGCATGATCTGCGCCCAGAACTCATGCTGGCGCACGAACAGCCCCTCGTCCTCGCTGCGCTCGCTGGAGAGCAGGGGGTTCATGCCCATGGCCTTGGCATTGGCGTCCGCACCGTGGATCCAGCGGGTGGCGCCGCGGCTGAGGTCGTTCCACAGCTCGCCCGCGCCTTCGTAGGCCTTCTGGCAGGAGCGGAACTCCTCCAGATCGTCGGGCGTGCCCATGCCGGTGACGTTGAAGAAATCCTCGTACTGGCGGATGCGGTGGGCGCGGTCCTCGGCGCTCTCGCCCTTGGGGGCGTAGCAGTAGATCGTCACTTCGGTGGTGTGCACGTCGATCGGGCGGACGACGCGGATCTGGGTCGAGAACTGGTCCATCAGGAACACGTTGGGATAAAGCGCCAGATTGCGGGTCTGTTCGATGATGAACTTGGCCCGTTCCTCGCCCAGCCGGGCATCGAGTTCGGGCTTGTGGTTCCAGATCGGGCGGACCTCGGGATTGATCACCTGCGTCCAGAGCAGGATGTGCCCATGCTCGAAGCCGTAAACGCCGCTGGCGGGTGCCTTCGACCAGCCGTTGGCGTCCACCGCCTTGGTGCCGCCCTCGGCCCGGCGGCCCATGGTGGACTGGTAGTTTTCGTGAACGGAGCTGACGTGATAGCCGTCGCAGCCGTTCTCCATCTGCATCTTCCAGTTGCCGTCGAAAGTGTAGGTGGAATTGCCGGTCAGCACTTCCAGCCCCTCGGGCGCCTGATCGACCATCTGGTCGATGATGACTTTCGCCTCGCCCAGATGGTCTTCGAGCGGCAGCACATCGTGGTTCAGCGAACCGAACACGAAGCCGCGATAGCTCTCGACGCGCACCTTCGTCAGGTCGTGCGAACCCTCGTGGTCGAAGCTGTCCGGATAGGCGCCGGTGCTGGCATCCTTGGCGCGCAGCAGCTTGCCGTCGGTCTTGAAGCTCCAGCCGTGGAACGGGCAGACGAACAGCGGCTGGTTGCCCCGCTTGCGGCGGCACAGCTTGGCGCCGCGATGCGCGCAGGCATTGACCACGCCGTTGATCGCGCCGTCCTTGGCACGGGTCAGGATCACGGGCGTGCGCCCGATGAAGGTCGTGAAGTAATCGTTCTTGTTCGGAAGCTGGCTTTCGTGGGCGAGGTACACCCAGTTGCTTTCGAAGATATACTTCATTTCCAGCTCGAACAGCGCCGGATCGGTGAAGACGTCCCGGCGGCAGCGGAACTCTCCGGTTTCGACGTCATCGACCACGGCGGTCGAGACCCGGTGCATGAGGTGTTCGTACATGATCCTGTCTCCCGTGTTATCTTGGCGGTCAGGCCGTTTCTGTTTCGGGCTGCGGTTCGGCTTCGGCGCGGGCGCGGGACGAGAAGTGCTCGTCGTCCGCATCGGCGGCGCGCTGCATCTGGAAGTCGAACTGGATGTAGGCGCTGTCGCCCTGCCGGCTGGGCACCGGCAGCAGGCCCGCGCGGGTGCCGAAGGCGAAATCGTCGGCCGCGAAGGGATCGTCGCCGAAGTTGATCTGCGTCGTCAGCGTGCGGTAGCCCGGCGCCTCGATGAAGAAATGGACGTGGGCGGGACGATTGCCGTGGCGGCCCAGCGCCTGCATCAGCTGGTCGGTCGATCCGCCCGGCGGCACCGAGTAACCGCTCGGCTGCTTGGAGTGGAACGCATAGCGCCCATCCTTGCCCAGCTTGATACGGCGGCGGTTGTTGAACGGGGTCTGTTCGCCGGTGGGGTCGAAGTGCGAATACCAGCCCTTCGAGTTGGCGTGCCAGACGTGGACGATCGCGTTCTCCACCGCCTCGCCGTCCGGGCCGGTGACATTGCCGGTCATGTGCAGGACGGTGGTGCCCTCGTCCTCGTCGACGGAGAGGTTCACGTTGCCTTCCACCAGCGGCGCGCCGGCGACGTAAAGCGGGCCCTCGATGGTGCGCGGGGTGCCGCCGGAGAGGCCAGCCTCGGCATCCTTGGCGTCCATGTAGAGGTCCAGGAAGTGCTCAAGGCCCGTGCCCGGCACGATCAGGCCGATCTCGCCCGCGCTGTCCGACAGGTACTTCATGGCGAGCCAGAACTCGCTTTCGGAAATGTCGTGGCGGACGATCAGCTCCATCACCGATTCGGTGAGGTCGCGCATGATCGCCTTGAGGCGGGGGCTGCCGCCGCTCTCGTTCACGCCGGCGGCGCGATCGAGCAGCTGCTGGATTTCCGGGGTCTTTACGAAGCTGACGTCCATTTTGTTCTCTCCCAAGGACTGTATTCAGTGGCTCCGGCGATCAGCGATCGTCGTCATGGATGGAGGATGGGTGCCGGCAGAGCGGCGTGATTTTCATGGTCATGAAGGGGTAGAGCGGCAGGCCCATCAGCGTGTCGTGCAGCGCCGCATTGCTCTCGACATCGAAGATCGAGACGTTCGAATAGAGCCCCACCTTGCGCCAGATGTGGCGCCAGGTGCCCGCCGTCTGGAGCTTCTGGAAATAGGCCTTCTCGGCCGCCTTGATTTTCGCGGCTTCTTCCGCGTCGAAGTCCAGCGGAATGTTGACGTCCATTTCGACCATGAACAGCATGGCTCAGGCTCCTGCGTTTACGGCGTGAAGGCGCGGGCCCGAACGGTCACGCCGGAAGAATTCGACCTTGTCGGGATCGAGCGCGATGCCGAGGCCGGGGCCGGTCGGCACCTTCAGCGAAAAGTCCCCGTAGCCGAGCGGCTCGGTGAGAATTTCCTCGGTCTGGAGCAGCGGGCCGAACAGTTCGGTGCCCCAGGCAAGCTCGGGAACGGTGGCGAAGACATGGGCCGAGGCCACCGTGCCCACGCCGCCTTCCAACATCGTGCCGCCGTAGAGGCCGATCCCCGCCGCCGTGCCGATGGCGGCCACTTCGGCCGTGGCGAAAAGCCCGCCCGATTGCGCGATCTTCAGCGCGAACACGCCCGCCGCACCGGCAGAGGCGATACGCAGCGCGGTGCGCGGCCCGTGCAGCGCCTCGTCCGCCATCAGCGGCACGCCGCGCGTGGTGGCAAGGCGGGTCATCGCCGCGATATCGTCCCCGGCGATCGGCTGTTCGACCAGATCGCAGCCCACGTCCTGAAGCATCGCCATGCCCAGCTTGGCCTGCGCCTCGCTCCAGTTCTGGTTCACGTCCACGCGCACGCTGGCGCGGTCACCCAGCGCCTTGCAGATCGCGCCGACATGGGCGACGTCCTGTTCCACGCTGCGCTTGCCGATCTTCAGCTTGAAGATGCGGTGGCGGCGGAGCGAGAGCATTTCCTCACCCTCGGCAATGTCGCGCGCGGTGTCGCCGCTGGCGAGGGTCCATGCCACCGGCATGTCGTCACGCACGCGGCCGCCGGCGATCAGTTCGGAAACGGGCACGCCCAAGCGCTTGCCCGCCATGTCCAGCAGCGCGGTTTCCACCGCGCACTTGGCGAAGTGATTGCCGCGCACGCACTTGGCGACTTTGGCCATGGTAGCGCCGACGCGGCTGATATCGCAGGTCTTCAGGACCGGGACGATGTAAGTGTCGATGGCGGACTTGATGCTTTCCGGGCTTTCCTCGCCATAGCTGAGGCCGCCGATCGTGGTGCCTTCGCCGATCCCCTCGACGCCGTCCGTATCGGTGAGGCGCACGATCACCATCGCCTGCGAATGCATCGTGGCCATGGCCAGAACATGCGGGCGGATCGTCGGTACATCGACGATTAAGGTATCGACCCGATCCAGCATAGCCATTGCGGCGTCTCTCCCGACTGGTTAGTGTTGCTGTCACTTACCTAGTCCTTGCCAGGCCGGTCATCAAAGACCAATCCGGTGCGAGGTTGATACCCGGCAGGTATAATGAGCATGGACCTACGCCTTCTCCGCTACTTCGTTGCCGTGGCGAGCGACGGAAATTTCAATCGCGCGGCAGAGAGGCTGCACATTGCGCAGCCGCCCCTTTCCCGCGCGATCCAGCAGTTGGAGGCTCATGTCGGCGCCGAGCTGCTGGACCGATCGGTCCGCCCGCTCCGGCTCACCCCGGTCGGCAAGCTCCTCTACGAACAGGCGATGCAGATCCTGGCGCGCATGGAAGACCTTGAATCCATGGTAAAGGCCGCCGCCGAAAGCAAACGGCGCCGCTTCGTCATCGGATTCGTGGCATCGACGATCTATGCCCGCCTGCCCGAGCTGATCCGGGAGTTTCGCAAGGCGGCACCGGACGTAGAGCTGGTCATGGTGGAAAGCACCACGCTGGACCAGATCGCCGCGCTGAAGGAAGGCCGCATCGACGTGGGCTTCGGCCGCATCCGTTTCGACGATCCGGCGCTCCGGCGCATAATCCTGCGCAACGAGCGACTGGTCGCGGCCTTTCCGATGCACCATCCGCTGGCCGATGGCGAAGGCCCCATTTCCCTGCGGGACATCGCGAACGAGCCCCAGATCCTCTACCCGCGCATGCCGCGCCCCAGCTATGCCGACCAGGTCATGTCCCTGTTTCGCGACAACGGCATAGAACCGCGCATCGTCCACGAAGCGCGGGAACTCCAGATAGCGATCGGCCTCGTCGCCGCCGAGGAAGGCATGGCGATCGTCCCCGAGTCGGTACGCCGCGCCCGCAGCCACGATGTCGCCTTCCGCGACCTCGTGGAGCCCGCAACCTCACCGATCATCATGAGCCACCGCCCGGGAGACCACTCCGCCGAACTGGCGATAATGGCTGCCATCATCGCGCGGCAGTACGAGGAATGGGGCTACGCCGTGCCCGCGCCGCTGCTCGCTTCCGACGCGGACGCGAACGACCAGGGCCTTAAGGCTTGATGGTCACCCGATCGAGGCGTGCGGTTCCTGCCAGTGCGGCGTCGCCGGCGAAATGGCCCACCCGCACCGGATAGGTTCCGGCATCGACCACCCAGCCGGCCGTGTGGCCGCCGGGCGCGTCGTTTTCGAAGCGGGCGATGATGCGCGGATCGACGGTCATCGAAACGCGGCGCGTCTCGCCGGGCGCGAGGCGGACCTTTTCGAAGCCCGCAAGGCGATAGGCCCTGGTGCCGGCTGCGCTCTTCGCCTCGACGTAGAGCTGCGGCACGTCGGCGCCTTCACGCTTGCCGCTGTTGGTGACGTCGAACGCCACGGTCAGCCCCGCGCCGTCCGAGACCTTGAGATTGGCATAGCGGAACGCGGTGTAGGTGAGGCCGAAGCCGAACGGGAACAGCGGCTTCCGGTTCTTCGCGGCGTACCAGCGATAGCCGACATCGGCGCCTTCGGGATAGTCGACCGGGAAGGAGGCGACGCCCCCGCTCATGCCGTAGACGGTCTTGTCCCCGGCATCGCGCCGCGCATCGGCAGCGTGGAGTTCAGCTAGGCCGAGCGGCTCCGGACGCGGCGCCTGGCTGACGGCGACGGGGAAGGTGATGGGCAGGCGCCCGGACGGGGCGACCTTTCCAAACAGGATATTGGCGATCGCCTCGCCGCCGCGCTGACCGGGATACCAGGCCTGGAGAATGGCGGGCACGCGGCTGACCCAGGGCATCAGCACCGGGCCGCCCGCCTCTACCACCACCAGCGTCTTCCGGTTGGCGCCGGCAACGGCATCGATCAGCGCGTCCTGATCGTCGGGAAGGGCCATGCTTTCGGGATCCTGCGCCTCGGTGCGCCAGGCCCAGGCGAAGACGATCGCCATGTCCGCGCCCTTCGCGGCGGCGGCGGCGGCTTTGGCATCGCTGCCGTCCAGATAGGTGACGGTGGCGCCCGGCGCCAGCGCCTGGATCGCCTTGAGCGGCGAGGACGCATGCCAGGTGATCCGCGCGAAGGAGGCGGCCGCGCCCTTGGTCAGCGGGATCTCCACCGGCGCGCCGCCCACCGAGCGGACCTGCGACGAACCGCCGCCGGAAAGCACGCCGACGTCGGCATGGGCGCCGATCAGCACGATCTTCTTCGCGGTCCTGGCCAGCGGCAGCAGATCGCCCTGGTTCTTGAGCAGGACGATGCCTTCCTCCGCCGCGCGCTGGGCGACTTCGGCATGGCGCGCGTAGTCGATGGGCTGGGCGCTCTCGGGGACGGGATCGTCCATCAGTCCGCTGTCGATCACGCCGAACAGGATGCGGCGGACCATGTCGTCGAGGCAGGCCATCGGGATGCGCCCGGCCTTCACCGCTTCGGCGAACTTCGTGTCGAAGAACATCGCGTCGTCCAGTTCCTGCCCGGAATCCTGGTCGAGGCCGTTGATGGCGGCCTTTTCGGTGGAATGGACCGCGCCCCAGTCGGACATGACCCAGCCCTTGTAGGCCCAGTCCTGCTTCAGCACCTTGTTCAGCAGCCAGTCGTTCTCGCAGGCATAGTCGCCATTAAGCTTGTTGTAGGCGCACATGACGGAAGCGGGCTTGCCGCTTTCGATGCCGAGCTGGAAGGCCAGCAGGTCGCTCTCGCGCAGTTCGGCCATGCCGATCCGGGCGTCCAGCACGGTGCGGCCCGTTTCCTGCGAATTGAGTGCGAAGTGCTTGATGGTGGAGACGATATGGTTGCTCTGCACGCCCTTGATGTGCTCACCCACCATGACGCCCGCCAGCAGCGGGTCTTCGCCGAGATATTCGAAATTGCGGCCGTTCCAGGGATCGCGGGTGAGATTGACGCCGCCCGCCAGCAGGACGTTGAACGTCTTGGCGCGGGCTTCGGCGCCGATCATCGCGCCGCCTTCGTAAGCGAGTTTCGGATTGAAGGTGGCGGCGGTGGCGATGCTGGCGGGGAGCGCGGTGGCGACGTCGCCCTTGCGCTGCTCGATCTGGTTGGCCACGCCCAGGCTGGCGTCGCTCTCACGCAGGGTGGGAATGCCGAGGCGCGGGATGCCCGGAATGTGCCCTGCCGAGGGAATCATCGCGATCGGCGGCACCGGCTTGGCCAAGGGCGGGAAGTAGCCGTGGACGAGTTGTAGCTTCTCTTCCAGCGTCATCGCCCGGACCAACGCGTCGGCGCGCGCCTCGGCCGATTGACGGGTGCCGACGGTGGATGGGGCCGGGGAAGCGGCCTGCTGCGCCAGGGCCGGAGCGGTGAGGCTGCTGCCTAGGGTCAGCGCGGCCAGCAGGGCGGCAATCTTCATGGTCATCGGCACCTTGGAAAGGGGGGCTTGGTAGGCAAAAGGTGGGCGGCGGTCGGCCCGCTGGCCGTGCCGCCGCCCAGGATGACGACACGACCGGAGGAGGGGTAGTCGGTCGTCATGGTCGTTCCCTTCAGCTGTTTAGAAGCTCGCGCGGGCGCGGACGCCCCAGGTGCGAGGGGGCTGGAGGTTCGAGAGGAACACCGGATCGTAGCGCGGCGCGCCGAAGGCACCGGCACCGGTACGGATATGTCCGTTCTCGATGTTCTGGACGAAGGCTTCGACCGAATACTTGCCGTCGGCGGGCTCGAAACGGATCGAGGCGTCGGAGCGGAAGTAGGCCTTCTGCTTGTCCCAGTTCGTGCCGTTGGTGCCGCGATCCGGCATGTTCTCGGCCGGGTCGTTGGCATTCACGAACGGGTTGGCGTCGCCGTTGAAGTAGCTCAGCCAGCTCCTGGTTTCGTAATGGGTGGTGAAGCGCGGGGTGATGCGCGCGCCGCTCGCCAGTTCGAAATCGTGCTCGTAGCTCAGCGTCGCCGAGAAGCGCGGCGCGTGGGCCAGTTCGTTGCCCTGAAGCTGCACGATCGAGGATGCCTTGCCGCCGTCGTAGAGGCGGCCGTCCACGCTTTCCAGATCGTCCAGCTTGGTCTTCTGCACGGTGGCCGAGAAGTTCAGGCGATCGGCGGGGGTGAAGGCGGCGTTCATTTCCGCTTCCAGGCCGTAGGCCTTCGCGCCCTTGGCGTTCTGGGTCACGATCTGGCTGCGCACCACGTTGCCTTCATCGTCGCGGAAGGTGACCGCCTGGTTCACCTGATATCCCTTGAAGTCGGAATAGTAGGCGGCCAGGTTCAGCGTCACGGCCCGGTCGAGCAGGCGGGTTTTCAGGCCGACTTCGTAGTTGGTCAGCGTTTCCGGATCGGTCAGACCGGCATTGTCCTGGATGTTGCCCGACTTGAAGCCGGTGGAGATGCTGGCGTAGCCCAACGTGTCCTCGGCCAGATCGGCATCGACGCGGGCGAGGTAGGTCAGCTTGTCCCACTTGCCCTTCACGTCATTGCTGGAGATCGAGAAGCCGGGCAGCAGGGCGACGAGTTCCTGCGCGGTGGCGTTCGGATAGGCGCCGAAGATGCCGCCGGTGCAGGCGCCGCCGGGTGCCTTGTCGGCATCGGTGCAGCCTTCGCCCGAGTAGGTCACGTTGCGGCCGCCGATGTCCTGCTTCTTGTCCGAGGTATAGCGCAGGCCCCCAGTGAAGCGCAGCCAGTCCGAGGCGTGCCAGACGGCCTGGCCGAACACGGCGCGGCTGTCGATCTGGCGGTTGGCCTGGATGAAGCTGCCGGCCCAGCTGAAGGTGCCGTCGCGGTAGCCGTTGCGCTGGTCGATATCGAAGCGGATCCGGTTCTTCTCGTGGCTGTAGTAGGCGCCGAGGATCCAGTCGATGGCGTTCTCGCCGGTGGACTTGAGCTGAAGCTCGTGGCTCTGGAAGTCGTAGCGCGAGGAAAGCGTCGCGTTCTCGCCGAAGGCGCCGAGCGGCAGGTCGTTGCCGTTTGCGTCCACCTGTCCGGTCGGCGGCAGGGCGCCCGCGTCGGCATCGGTACGGGTGCTGCCGCCGATGCGCGACCAGCCGGCAATGTAGCTGACCTGCACGCCGTCCGTGATGTCGTAGTTCATCGTGCTGCGCACGGCGACCGAGTAGCGATCGGTTTCCGGCGCGGTATCGCTGAGCGTGGACCAGCGCTTGGTGCCCGCGCGCGGGGTCTGGAGCAGGCCGATCACCGGCGCGCCGTTGTCCAGGAAGCCTTCGGCCGAGAGATTCCAGCTGAACTTGTCGCCCGGCTGCCAGAGCATCGAGACGCGGCCCGACTGCTGGTCTGCCGCGTAATACTTCTTGCCCGAAGTGACGAAGGCCGACTTGTTGATGCCGACGATGTCGAGCGCGGGCTGATAGTCGGCATAGCCGTCGTGCCGGTCGCTGACGAAGGCGACGCGGAAGGCCAGGCTGTCGGTGGCGGGAATGTTGATCGCACCGCGCACGCCGAGGCGGTCGTAGTTGCCGCCCACCACTTCGACATTGCCCGAGAATTCACCGAGCTTGGGCTTGGCCGAGATCAGGCTGAGCGCGCCGACGGTGGCATTGCGGCCGAACAGCGTGCCCTGCGGACCGCGCAGCACTTCGACGCGTTCCATGTCGTACATCAGGACCGAGGCGCCCTGCGAACGCGGCGAGTAGATGCCGTCGATATAGATGGCGACTTCGGGATCGGCCACTTCGGTATAGGCGCTGTCGTTGCCGATGCCGCGCAGCGTCAGCAGCACGGCCGACTGGTCGCCCTGCTGGTTGAACTGCAAGGAAGGCACGAAGCGCGCGAGGTCGGTCACGTCCTTCACGCCGTTCTTCGTCAGCGTTTCCTGGCTGAACGCGGAAATTGCGATGGGCGTCGATTGCAGCGTGGTTTCGCGGCGCGTGGCGGTGACGATGATGTCCCCGCTGGAGAGGGCGGGCGCGCTCTGCTGGACAGCAGCGGCGTCCTGTGCGTGAGCCGCAGTCGAAATCGAAAAAAGGCAAGCCGCGAGCGCTGTGCCCGCGACGAGATCGTGCCTCGTCATGTCATCCTCCCAGATGGTTTTGTACTTTGTGAGCGGCTGATGGCCTGCATTTGACATCGATGTCAAGCGCATTCAGAACCAAAATGGCAATGATTTGACATCGATGTCAGATTCTGGAATTCCAGCCCGTGAATTTCCGAGCGGTGGATTTCAAGTTGCGGTTCCGGGAGCCCATACCTTTGCCGGTCGGGCCCGGTTTGCCATCGCCTGTCGAGTGCCATAGATGTTCGCCATGACGCTTTCCCCACCGCACGATGCGCTTTCCGCCGCCCCGGAAGCCGTGGCCCGGCGCCTGTTCCAGCTCTCCATCGGCGTGTTCTTCATCGGCGGGTTCCTGAGTGCTTCGGTCAGCCTGCTGGTGCCGCAGCTGAGGGCCGTGCTGGCGCTGGACTACAAGAGCGCGCTGCTGGTGCAGCTGGCCTTCCATTCCAGCTACCTGCTCTTTGCCCTGCCCGCCGCGCTTGCCGTCGTTCGCATCGGCTACATGCGTGCGATCGCGACGGGCCTGACGATCATGGCGGCCGGTTGCCTGGCGCTCGCGCTGGCGCAGGGGATGCGGGCGTTCCTGCTGGTTCTCTGCGCGCTCCTGCTGCTTTCGGGCGGGCAGACGATACTCCAGATCGCAGCCAACACCGTGGTCACCGTGATCGGGCCTTCGCGCCGTTCCGCCTTCAGGCTCAACCTGCTGCAAGGCTTCAACTCGCTAGGAACCGTGCTCGGCCCGCTGGCGAGCGCGCCGTTCCTGCTGGCCGAAATCACGCTCAATGCGGGGGCCAATGTCGGGGCAGCCATTCCCTTCATCGCCACCGGCGCGGTGCTGGCCCTGCTTGCGACGCTCTATGCAGCCCACCGGCAGCTCCTGGCGCGATCGCCGTCGGGATCGGGCGACCACCTCCCCCGCGACTGGACGCGGCAGATCCTCTCGGTACTTTCCGATCGCCGGCTGCTGTGGGGGACTTGCGCGATCTTCCTTTATGTCGGCGCGGAAGTGACGATCGGCACGCTGATGACGAACGTGCTGATGCTGCCCAGCCGACTGGCACTGGAGCCCGTCAGCGCCGGGCGGCTCGTCAGCCTCTATTGGGCGGGAGCGATGATCGGGCGGTTCGCGGGCGCCTGGCTCATGACCCGCATCCCCGAAACCCGGCTGCTTCTCTATGCCGCGCTGGCCGCCATCGGGCTGACCGCGGCGGCCGCCGTCCTGCCCGGCCCGGCCGGAGCCGCCACGCTGATCGCGGTGGGACTGTGCAACGCCATCATGTATCCGACGATCTATGCCCTGGCGATGCCGGAAGACAGCGCCAGGGCACCCCTGGCTTCGATGTGGCTCTGCATGGCCGTGGTCGGCGGCGCGATCGTGCCGATCCTGACCGGGACCATGGCGGACGCGGTCGGACTGCTCGCCTCGCTTCTGCTGCCTTGCGTCTGTTACATGGGGATCGCGTTGTTCGCCGCGTTCTGCGTCCGCACGAGAAGACCGGCAGTACCACGGGAGGCACGAACTTGAGCATCGTCACGATCAAGGACGTCGCTGCCCTGGCGGGGGTATCTCCCAAGACCGTCTCGCGCGTGATCAACGGCGAGGCCCATGTGCGGCCGGAAGTGCGGGCGCTTGTGCAGAAGGTCGTGGCCGAGCTGGACTACCGGCCCAATGCCTTCGCGCGCAGCCTGTCCAGCACCCGCTCCTACCTGCTCGGCCTGTTCATCGACGATCCCGTTTCCGGCTACGCCGCCGATGTCCAGCATGGCGCCCTGCTGGGATGCCGCGCGCGCAGCTATCATCTCGTGGTCGAGCCGGTGGATCTCGGCGCTCCGGGCTGGGAAGCGCAAGTGCGCGGCAGCATCTCGGCGCTGCGGTTGGACGGCGCGATCGTTGCGCCGCCGATCTGCGACGAACCCGCGCTGATGGCGGTCTTCGCGGAGGCGGGGCTGCCCACCGTGCTCGTCGCGCCAAGCTCCGCCCCGCCCGCCTCGGGCACGGTGCGCATGGACGATCGCCGTGCGGCGCAGGAGATGACCGAGTACCTGCTTGGCCTTGGCCACCGCCGCATCGGCTTCGCCCAGGGCCCGATCAGCCACAGCGCATCGGCACGGCGCGAGGAAGGCTTCCGCCAGGCCATGGCCTCGGCGGGCGTGGCGGTGGACGAAGCCTGTGTCATGCGCGGCGATTTCAGTTCGCGCTCGGGCATGGAACTTGGGGAGAAACTGCTGGCCATGGCGGATCGCCCGACCGCCATTTTCGCCTCGAACGACGACATGGCGCTGGGCGTCCTGATCACGGCGATGAAACATGGGATCGCCGTGCCCGAGAAGCTGTCGATCTGCGGCTTCGACGACGCGCCGTCATCTCGCGCAGCCTGGCCGCAACTGACGACGGTCCGCCAGCCCAAGGCCGAAATGGCCTCTGCGGCCGTCGACATCCTCGTGAACCCCCAGTTCCGGAAAGATGCCGGAGGCGAGGACTGGCACCTGATGCTGCCCCACGAAGTCGTCCTGCGCGGAAGCACCGGCCCGGCCTGACGACCGGAGTGGGCGGATCTCGTTATCCGCTGACGCGAGCTACCAGCGCGCGCCGGGAGCGCCGACTTCGAACGGACGGGCGTAGGACAGGTCGCCGCGATCGCGGGTTCCCTTGAGGAAGCCCTTCACGGCCGCCGTGTGGAGCCATGAGGCGTCGCCCTGGATCGCGGCCTCCACGGTGGAGCGACGCCACAGAATCCGCCACTCGCCGCCGCGCCGTTCCATCTGGTCCATGTACCGTCCCGCGGCCATCGTGCAGGTCAGGCCGTCTTGCGACAGCAGCGTTCCGATGACGTAGGTTTCGCAATAGGCCGTGTCGCCATCGATCTCGCACGAATGGTTGGCAAGATTGTGCTGGTTCATCGCAAAGAACGCGGCGTGCCCGCGATTGGCCTTGGCGGGATACTCCAGGGCCGGGAACGGCACCGGACCGTGCTCGTCCGCGCCTTCCGGCCAATAGCACCCGGCCGTCAGTTCCTCGTCGTGCCGATCCCGCCCGCGCGATTCCCGAACGATCACGTCGAGAATGTCCTGCCGGTCCATGATATGCTGGACGCTGGCCTTGAGGGCGGCGAGTTCCTGTTCGACATCGATTGCCGGCATTGTTCCGGTCACTCCTCTTGCATCCTGGCCGGGCCGCACTGTGCCGTCAGCGACGGCGCCCCGCCACCCCGCCGGAAGAGGCACCGCGCGGGCGATGCCTCCTCCCTCTTCCTCACGGAAGCCGCGTTTCGGCTTCACCCGCGCGGGACGTCCTGGCCCCCGTGGCGGGCATAGAGCGTCGGCAGGACGAACAACGTCAGCAGCGTCGCCGAGATCAGGCCGCCGATCACCACCGTTGCCAGCGGCTTCTGCACTTCCGCCCCCGCGCCGGTCCCGAATGCCATGGGCACGAAGCCGAGACTGGCGACGAGCGCGGTCATCACCACTGGACGCAGGCGCTGGATGGCACCGCTGCGGGCGGCCTCGGCCCGTTCCATGCCCTTGCGCATGAGGTCCTGGATCGACGAAACCATGACCAGCCCGTTGAGCACCGCGATGCCCGAGAGCGCGATGAAGCCGACCGCTGCCGCAATCGAGAAGTCCATCCCCCGCGCGAACAGCAGGAGCACGCCCCCGACCAGCGCCAGGGGAACGCCGGTGAACACGATCGCGGCGTCGCGAACCGATCCGAGCGCTCCGTAGAGCAGCAGCAGGATCAGGGCGAAGCAGGCCGGAACCACCAGTTGCAGGCGCTCTCGGGCTGAAGCGAGGTTTTCGAACTGGCCGCCCCATTCCAGATAGCTGCCCGGCGGCAGTCGGACTTCGCTGGCGATGGCGGCCTGGGCATCTTCGACCACGCTGCCGACGTCGCGACCGCGCACATTGGCCTGAACCACCACGCGGCGCTTGCCGTTCTCGCGGCTGATCTGGTTAGGACCGTCGACGATGCGGATGTCCGCAAGGCTGGCCAGTGGCACGAAGCGGCCGCCTGGCACCGGCACCTGCAGCTGTTGGAGCAGGCCGATATCGGCGCGCTGCGTTTCGGACAGGCGGATCACCACCGGGAAGCGGCGATCGCCTTCGAAGATCATGCCGGCTTCGCGACCGCCGATCGTGGCGGTGACGATATCCTGCACATCCTGGGCCGTGACGCCCAGCCGCGACAGGGCATCGCGGTTGACGCGAATGTCGAGCATGGGAAGGCCCGTGGTCTGCTCCACCTTGACGTCGGCCGCGCCTTCGGTCCTGCGCAGGACGCCTGCGATCTTCTCGGCCGTGGCATTCATCGCGTTGAAGTCCTCTCCGAACACCTTGACCGCGATGTCGCCGCGCACGCCGGCGATCAGTTCGTTGAAGCGCATCTGGATGGGCTGGGTGATCTCGTAGGCATTGCCGGGGAACCTGTTCAGTTCCTTCTCGAAGCGGGCGACGAGTTCGTCCTTGGTCATGCTCTTGTCCGGCCACTGGTCGCGCGGCTTCAGGATCACGAACATGTCGGTGGCGTTGGGCGGCATGGGATCGGAGGCCAGTTCGGCCGTGCCCGTCTTGGAAAAGACGAACTGCACTTCCGGCTGCTTCGACATCATGCGCTCGATCGGCCCCTGCATGGCCTGGCTCTGCTGAACCGAAGTGGCCGGAATGCGCAGCGCCTGGATCAGCACGTCGCCTTCGTCGAGCTGCGGCAGGAACACCTGTCCCAGCGACAGGAAGGCGGCGATGGCGACGGCACAGCCGACGACGCCGGTGCCTACCGTCAAAGCCGGCCGCTTCATCGCCCTTTCAAGACCCGGTTCGTACCGTGCCTTGAGCCAGGTCATGATCCGGCCGTCCTTCTCCTCCACACGGTTGGAAAGCCAGATGGCGATCGCCGCCGGTACCGCCGTCAGCGAGAGCACGAAGGCAAAGGCCAGCGCCATGATGACGGTCAGCGCCATGGGCACGAAAGTCTTGCCCTCCACCCCGGTCAGCGTCAGCAGCGGCACGTAGACGAGGATGATGATCGCCTGTCCGTAGACCGACGGCCGGATCATTTCGCGCGCGGCCGAAGTCACGGTGGCGAGACGTTCCTCCACGGTCAACAGACGGCCTTTGTGATACTGCCCCTCCGCCATGCGCCGCAAGGCGTTCTCGACGATGATGACGGCGCCGTCGACGATGAGGCCGAAATCGAGCGCTCCAAGGCTCATGAGGTTAGCCGATACACCCACCCTCAACATGCCGAAGCCGGTGAGCAGCATGGTGATCGGGATCACCATCGCCGCGATCAGCGCCGCGCGGAAATTGCCGAGCAGCGCAAAGAGCACGACGATGACGAGCAGCGCGCCCTCGCCCAGGTTCCTGGCGACCGTCCTGATCGTTGCGTTGACCAGCTCGGTGCGGTTCAGCACGGGCTGAACCACCACGTCCGGCGGCAGCGACGCGTTGATCTCCTGTAGACGGTCGGCCACGGCGGTGGCGACGCTGCGGCTGTTCTCACCGATCCGCATGATCGCGGTGCCGACGACGACCTCGGTGCCGTTCTCGGAGGCGGAGCCCATGCGGATCGCCTGTCCGGTCTTGACGGTGGCGACCTGCCCCAGCGTGATCGGCACGCCTTCGCGCGTGGCGATTACGACCTTGGCCAGTTCGTTCGCGTTCTTGACCAGTGCATCGGAGCGAACGGCAAGGCCCTCGCCGTTGCGGTTGACGAAGCCGCCGCCGACGCTGGTGTTGTTGCGCTCCAGCGCCTCGGCTAGATCGCCAAGGGTCACGTTCATCGCGGCCAGGCGCTGCACGTCCGGCACGACGAGGAACTGTTTGGCATAACCGCCGATCGAATCGACCCCGGCCAGGCCCTTGGTGTTCTTGAGCAAGGGCGCGACGATCCAGTCCTGCGCGGTGCGCAGGTAGGTCGCCTTGTCGGTATCGTTGGTCAGGCGTTCGCCTTCGGGCGTGATGTAGCTGCCGTCCGGCTGCATGCCGGGCTCACCGGGGACGTGCTTGTCGTCCTTGCGGTGCTCCAGGCGCACGGTCCACATGTAGACCTCACCCAGGCCCGTGGCGATCGGCCCCATCTCGGGATTGACGCCCGGGGGCAGGCTTTCCTTCACCCCGGTAAGGCGTTCGCCCACCTGCTGGCGGGCGAAGTAGATGTCGGTGCTCTCGTCGAACACGGCGGTGATCTGCGAGAAGCCGTTGCGGCTGAGCGAACGGGTATGATCGAGGCCCGGGATACCGGCGAGCGCGGTCTCGATCGGGAACGAAACCTGCTTCTCGACGAGTTCCGGCGACAGTGCCGGGGCGCGGACGTTGATCTGCACCTGGTTGTTGGTGATGTCCGGCACGGCGTCGATCGGCAGGCGGGACAAGGCGGCGGCGCCGATCACGGCGGCAATGGCGGTCAGCAGCAGGACGAGCCAGCGCTTGTGGACCGCCCAGTTGACGGTTGCGGCAATCATCGGCTCAATCCTCGTGCGCCGCTTCGCCCTTGCCGAGTTCGGCCTTGAGCGTAAAGCTGTTGGAAGTGGCGATCTGCTCGCTGCCCTTCAGACCCGCGCGAACGATCACGGAGCCGCCGGAATTATCGCCCAGCGTTACGGGAACCGCCTGGAAGCCGGTCCTGGTGCGCACGAAGACGACGCTCTTGCCCTCCACGGTCTGGACGGCCGTGCTGGGCACGCGCACCAGGCCGTCGCCGCCTTCACCCGATAGCTGGGCGCCCGAAAGCTGAACAGAGGCCGTCACCGGCTCTCCCACGCGCCATTGACCGGCGCGATTGTCGAGCGTCGCGATGACGGGCACGAGCCGGGTCTGCGCATCGAGCGCCGGGGACACGAAGCTCACTCTGGCCCTCGCCGTGCGCCCGGGGGCCGTGGCGGTCACGAGATTGCCCGGACGTACGCGCCCCGCGTCGGCCGGTTGCAGGTTGAGCGAGAGCGAAACGCGCGACAGGTCAGCGACCCGGTAGAGTTCGGCATTGGCATCGACGGTCTGGCCCAGCACGACGCTGCGGGCGATCACCTGTCCGGAGATCGGCGCGGTAATCCCGAGGCGGTTGAGCCCGCCGCCGCCAACGCCCGCTGCGGAAACCTGTCCCTGCGCCTGGCTGTAGGCGATCCGGGCTTCGGTCGCTGCCGTGCGCGCGGCGATCAGATCCTGTTCGGGCGAGACGCGCTGGGCGAACAGGCGCTGTTCGCGGGCAAGGTTCGCGTTCGCCAGGGCCAGGCGCGCGCGACTTGCCTCGACTTCGCCCCTCAGCATCGCCGCTTCCCGGCTCTCGATCACCGCCAGTATCTGTCCGCGCCCGACCGATTGGCCCAGGTTGTAGTTCAGCGCCACCACGCGCCCGCCGATGGCGGCGGAGACCACCTGCATGCCCTGGGGGTCGCCGTCGATGGTGGCCGGCAATTCCAGCGTTCCCGAGCCACCGACCATCGGACGGCCAAGCTGGATACCCGCCGATGCGATCTGGTCCTGGGTCAGCGTGACCTTGCCTTCCTCAGTGTGAGCGGCCTCGGCGTGAGCGGCCTCGCCCCCAGCCTTCTCCTCCCTGGGTGCGGCATCCTGCGAGCTACCGCCCCCGCAGGCAGCAAGCGCGAGGGACAGCGGCAGCGCGGCGTACATGAGCATATGGCGATTCATGATTCAGTTTCCCCCCTGAGGCGCGACGGCGGGCGCGGTCAGGCGCTCCAGCTGCGCGCGGGCATTCTGGTAGGCGGCAAGCGCATCGATGGCGGCGACGCGGGTCTCGGCCAGCGTGCGTTCCGCATCGAGCAGGTCGAGCTGGCCGAACTTCCCTTCGCGGTAGCCGATACGGGCGATGCGGGCGGCTTCCTGCGCAGCGGCCAATGCCGGCCCCGACGCCGCCCTGGCGAGAGTCGCGGCATTGTCGGCCTCGGCCCGGGCATCGGTGATGGCTTGTTCGATATCCAGCGCGCTGACCCGGCGCTGCGCTGCTGCCTGGCTACGCCGGGCGCTGGCCTGATCGAGGGCGGCACGGCCATTGTCGAAGACCTGTAGCGGAAGCGACAGCGTGAATACCGCGGCAAAGTCGTTCGTGGCTTCCAGGCGCCGGACCGAAGGCCCGACATCCACGTTCGGCACCCGGTTCGCTCTCGCCAGCCGCACATTGGCGTCGGCCACCGCCAGATCGGCATCGGCGGCGGCAAGCGCCAGCGTGCCCTGCGCGGTCATGGGTGCTCCCGGCCCGTAGGATGCCGAGGGAAGCCGGTCCAACAGGCCGATATCGAGCGTCCTCTCGACCGGACGGCCGATCCGCCGCTCGAGATTGGTTCGCGCAGCGCGCGCAAGCCGGTCCTGCCGCTCGACGTTCGTCTCCGCAGTGACGCGGGCAACGTCTGCCCGCTGCTGCTCCAGCGGAGAAGCGCGCCCCGCCTGAACGCGCATGCTGGCAGCCCTCAGCGCATCGCCCGCGATCCGCGCCTGATCGCGGGCCGCCCAGAGCCGGCGCTCGGCCGCGATCGCCTCGACATAGAGCTGCGTCACCTGAAGGCGCACATCCGCGCCGACGATCGCGGCCTGAAGTTCCGTGCGGCTCAGTTCGGCCGAGGCCACCGCGACGCGGGCACTCCGCTTCCCGCCCAGTTCGAGGGTCTGCATGAAGCCGACCGTGGTCTCGCTGCTGCCCAGGCCGTTGTAGGCGCCCGTGCCCGCGATGTTCTCGATCTGCGCCTGCGCGACGGGATTGGGGCGAAGGCCCGCCACCCGGCGGCCGGCTTCCGCCGCCTCGATACCGGCTTCGGCCGCCTCGATCGCCGGGGCACTGCCGCCCGCAGCCGCAACGGCATCGTTCAAAGTGAATGCGTTAGTAGCCACCTGCGCCGCGCGCGGGGTCGCGATGTCCTGCGCCTGCGCAACGGCAACGCACGACGTGGCGGCCAGCAAGGCCGCTATGATCCTGTACATGAAACTGTTCCTGATTGAAGGACGTCAGGCCGCACGCACCGATGCGCGAGTTACGGCCGTTCGGATTCAATCAGGCGATGGGAGGACGCAGATCCGGTCCGGAAATCCAGCGGCCGAGCGCATGCGCTTGGTTGGCACGTACCGGCTCCTTGCGATGGCTCTGAAGCTGGGGAATCAAATCGCGGGACGGCAGGAACGAGGCGCCGCCCTGGCAATTGGAATGATGGTGCGACACGCCTTTGTCGGCATCACCCTGGGATTCGTCCGCGTCTCCGTCACTGTGAACGTAGCCGGAGCATTCCATCGTCACCGGACCGGCGATCTCCGCTGCATGCAACGCCGATGCCGCCATGAAGGATGACAACAGCAAGATCAGCAGGAGAGGCAGGCCCCAACGAGACATGGCCTCCGGCATAAGGGATTTGGCGGGAGGTGTCATCTCCATGTCTCGTGCGGCGCCATGCGGGCTTGTCGCCAGGCCGGAACCGCCTCTGCGAGCACCCGCCAGGCAGAGCGCAGGAAGATCAGCACAATGATCGCGCGCATGGATTGCCGGCAGGACTTCGTAGGTTCTAACGCCAGTCTTTCTCGATTACCGCATGCTCCTGCGCCTCATCGAGAGGATCGCCACGCATCATGTTCTGCGCCGCGGCCATCATCTCGGCCTGCGCCGATCCGGCCTGCCGGTATTCGCTCGTTTGCGCGCCTTCTCCAGCCATGGTCCGTTCGAGCCGCCAGGTGCCTTCCTCTCGGCAGGCAATGCCGGAAGTGGCGACGGCGGTGAAGACACGGCAATAGCCGCCGCCCTGCCTCTGGAAGCTGGCCAGAATGCGCGTGCCGCCGCTCTCTCCGGCCGAAGCCGGCTGACGATCCAGCGTGCGTGCCAGCGAACCCGAGGCGACCAGCCCCTGGCGCGTCTGTCTTATCGGCCCTTCACTCCGGAACTGTCCGCCGAGCATCAGCCCCAGAACCAGCGAGGCGGCCATGGCGAAGGCCATGCGGCGATCGGCGAAAAGCGGCACACGAGGGCCCTTGGCCGCGCGCCTGCCGGCCTTTTCGGCCTCTTCGCGCCGGGTGCGGGCGGCGGCGAGATCGAAGACTTCGGCCGGTGTGGCACGGCCCGTTCCGGTCATGCCTTCTGTCGCGCGGCGCTCGCTGTCCTCGGCGGCGGCACGGGCGATCCGGTCGGTCAGCGCATCGGGCACCGGCTCCTGCGCCACAGGTTCGAGATGGCCACGCAGTGCGGAGCGCAAGGCCCGCTCCGCTTCCAGCCGACGGGCCAGGGCGGGATCGGCGGCGACGGCCGCTGCCACGCGCGCCGCCTCTTCGGGCGGCAATTCGCCATCGGCCAGTGCCATGAGCTCTTCGGGGGTCACGCTCATGCGGTTTCTCCAAGTTCCTTCAAAAGAGCCTCGCGCCCGCGGCCGAGGCGGGATGTCAGGGTGCCCTGCGGAATGCCGATGATCTCCGCCGCTTCCTTGTAGGCGAAGCCCTCGACCAGCACGAGCACCACCGCTTCCCGCTGCTCGGCGGGGAGACGGGCGAGCGCGCGGTCGACATTGCGCAGCTCGACACGGTTTTCCGCATCGCGGTCCCCGGCCACGCCCACATCGGTGCCTTCGTCCTCGTGCACGAAGGTCTGTGCGCGGCGGCTGCGGGCCCTGGTCTCGTCGATCCACTGGTTGCGCATGATCCGGTACACCCAGGCATCGAGCCGCGTGCCTTCCTGCCACTGACCGCGCGCCACCAGTGCGCGCTCGACGGTGGCCTGGCACAAGTCATCGGCATCCGCCGCGTTCTGTGTCAGCCCCCGTGCGAAACGCCGCAGGCGTGGCAGCAATGCCGTCAATTCGTTGCAGAAGTCCTGCGTGCTCATCGAAATATCGTTTCCGTGAGGATGAAACGTCCCGATGGCACCGTTTCATCCTTGAGCGCCACCGATTTTTGCTATGGGAACGAAGGATGGGTCGACGGTCTGAAATATGCGGGGGTCTGGCAGGGCTGATGCTGGCAGCGCTGATGCTGGCCGCGCCAGCCGCTCCGGCCGGAGCGCAACTGGGTCTGCCGGGCGGGCTCGATCCGCTCGGCGCGATCGATCGCGCGCGGGCGAGCGTATCCGGAAGCGTGTCGGGCACTGCGCAGGACGTGGTCGACCGTTCGCTGTCCGGTGTCTCCACGATTGTCGGGGATACCCGCCAACTGGCGCAGGACCGGCTGGGCCGGCTGCGCGATTTCGTGGCGGCCCGGCATGACCGCGTGGATTGGGACGACCGCCACGAACCGGCCCGCGCGGGCGAATTGCTGCTGCTCGATCCCGATGCCCAAGGCCTTGCGCAGGCAGCAGGCAAAGGCTTCGCGCTGATCGAACAGGGAGAGATTGCGGATCTCGGCATTGCCTATGCCCGTCTTGCGACACCGGCAGGGCTGCCCCTCGCCCGCGCCATTGCCGACTTGCGCCGCGCCTTGCCGGGCCGCGAGATCACGGCGGACCAGTTGCACTTTCCCTCGGGCGCGGCGGCGCCGGGAACCGGTAGGGACACCGGGGCAAATGCCGCTGCCGTAAAGTTGCCCAAAGGCGGCACGGTTGGCGTGATCGATGGCGGAATTGCCGGTTCGGACCGGCTGGCGGCACAAGGCGCCTTCGCGGCGGGCGCGCCGAAAGCGAGCGACCATGCCTCGGCCATTGCCTCGCTGCTCAAGGGGGCAGGTACGGCGCGGATCTATGGCGCCGATGTTTATGGCGCCGATCCGGCGGGCGGCAATGCGCTGGCGATTGCCCGCGCGCTCGGCTGGATGGCGGCGCAGCGGGTGCCGGTGGTCTCGATCAGTCTGGTCGGGCCTGCCAATCCGCTCCTGGCGCGTTCGGTGGCGGCGGCGCGGGCAAAGGGCATGGTGGTGGTCGGCGCCGTGGGCAATGACGGCGCCGCGGCGCCCCCGGCCTATCCGGCCTCCTACCCCGGCGTGGTTGCCGTTACCGGCGTCGACGGACGCGGGCGCGTGCTGATCGAGGCAGGCAAGGCCGCCCATCTCGATTATGCGGCGCCGGGCGCGGACATGACGGCGCTGGTTCCGGGCAAGGGACGCACCGGGCTACGCGGAACCTCGTTCGCCGCTCCCCTCGCCGCCGCGCGTATCGCCGCGCGGATGGGGGCCGGCAGAGACGTTGCGGCGGCCCTGAAGGCCACCGACGGCGAAGCTCTGTCGCCTTCGCGGCGGACCGGGCGCGGGGTGCTCTGCATGGTTTGCCGAACCGGCGGATGATCGCGGTCTGAAGTTTTTTCGCCGGACCTGCGGATGAAACCGGAAAGGCCATCCGTTTCTCTCTCAGACCCACCGCAAGGCGCTCGGGCGCGGCGGCGGAGGGAACGAGTAGAGGAAAGGAACCCGAACGATGAAGAGCATCACTCTCAACAAGGCGACCCTCGGCGCGGCTCTGGCGGCCGTCGCCGTCGCCATGGCGCCCGGCACGGCACAGGCTCAGCTTCTCGGCGGCGGTGGTATCGGTGGCAGTCTGGGCGGAAGCCTGGGCGGAGCGCTGGGCGGCTCGTTCGGCACCGGCTCGGTCGGCAGCACGCTGGATGGCATGGGCAGCGCAGCAGGCGACATGCGCGCCAGCCGCAGCGCGCGTTCGGCCACGGCATCGGCTTCCGGCCGGGGCAACGGCCGCGCCGACAAGAAGGTGACGGCGCCTGCGGTTTCCACGCCGGATTCTTCCGGCGCAGGCAATGATGCGCGCGGCACTGCCGGCAACCTTGCCAGCTCGGCAGTCTCAGGCGCAACCTCGCGGGCCGGCTCGGCGCAGGGCACGCTGAATTCGCTGGCCGGTAACGCAGCCACGTCAGGCAGCGGTGCGGCCTTGGGCAGCGCGAGCCATGCGCCATCAGGCACGAACGCCAACGGCTCCGCCTCGGGCAGCGGCGCGTCCAGCGGCACTCTCGCCGCCCCGGCGCTGCCCGATGCCACCGGCGCGGCTTCGCACCTTGCCGGGACCGCCGGATCCGCCCGTGATACGGCCGTCGAGCACGCATCCAACGCGGCGTCTTCGGCGCAGGACACGGCTTCGACCGCCAATGCACAAGGCTCAACGGCCGGCTCAGGCACGGCGTCGAGCGGGGGGCACAGTGCCACCGCATCGGGCGCCGCCGCAGGTTCAGGTTCCGCCAGCGGCGGCTCGATCAGCCTGAACGCTTCGGCAAGCGGGAACTGACCACAGCGCCCGGCCCCGCGAAAGCCCAGCGTGGCTTTTGCGGGGTCGGGCGTCATCGCGCGCTGAAGACGCGCGTCAGAAATGCGTCGCCAGCGATACCTCGACGCTGCGCGGGGCGCCGATGTAGATGTCGTTGGCGCCATAGCCCGAGTATTCGCCGTAGAACGCGTCGGTCAGGTTGCGCCCGCGCAGGGCCACCGTGAGAGCCTCGGCCACTTTCCAGGAAACGGCGGCGTCGAACGTCGTGCGGCCTTTCACGAAGACGGTATTGGCCGTGTCGGTGTAGAAACCCGAGACATGGCGGGCAAAGCCGCTCAGCGTCACCGGCCGGCCGGGCAGCCGATAGGCGAAGTTCGCCGCGGCCGTGGTCGATGGAACGTTGACCGGCCTGTTACCGGAACGATCCACGCCGCCCGCCTCGATCAGTTCGTCGTACTGGGCATCGACATAGCTCGCGCTGCCCCCGAGCGAGAGATTGTCCGTGACCGCAGCGCCAAGGCTGATTTCCAGCCCTTGCGAGGACTGTGTGCCGCCCTGAACGCTCAAGGTGGGATTGGTGGGATCGCGGGTGATGATGTCGTTCTGGACGATCCGGTATGCAGCCCCGGTCACCGTCAGCCGCTCGTCGAAGGCGGCCAGCTTGAAGCCGCCTTCATAGGAATAGCCCTTGGTCAGCTTGAAGCGCGTGTTGGCCAGCGGCATCAGCAGGATCGAGGAAACCGGGCTGACAGCCGTAGTGTATTGCCCGTAGAGCGTCAGGCCGGGCGTCACCGCATAGCTTGTGCCGATGCGCCAGGAAATCGGCTCGAAGACCGGGTTCGCGCGGGTGACGGTGTTGGGCGTCACCAGGTAATCGGTCGAGGCGCGGTCCAGGTCCATGTGGTCGTAGCGGATGCCACCTACCAGCAGCCACTGCGGCGTCAGGTTCAGCGCATCCTCGGCAAAGATCGAGATCGTCCTCAGCCTGGAATCGAAGTTCACGTTCGAGGCGCGATACTGCGTGCCGTTGGTGGGAAACGTTCCGACCACCGGGTCGAAGGGGTCGACCGGCTCTACCAGCGTGGCGGTGCTCGTCTCGCGCAGGCTGGAAAGCTCGGTGTGGTTATATTCCACGCCTAGGGTGAAGCGGTTGCGCAATCCGGCGATCACCCCCTCGTTGCCCAGCGCCGTGCGCACATTCCAGAATTCGTGGTCGTGGTAGAAACGGGTGAGCCCGCGCTGGATGCTGCCGTTCGGGAACCCCTCACCCGGCGCCACGAATGTGCGGGTGCCGTTGTTCACGAAGGCACGGTCCGCAGTGTACCAGACGAGGTCGGTGCCGAGCGACCAGCCCGAACCCAGCGAAAGGTCGATGCGCGAACGGATGGTGGTGTCGGTCGCGCCGGAATATCCTCCATCGGGCGTGTAGTTGCGATGCCGCGTCGCCTTGTCGATGACATAGCCGTTAGCAGTTGAAACGGCATCGCTGGGGTCGCGTGCATAGGCGAGCGGGATCAACACCGCGCCCTGGTAGGCGCTGTCCGCCCGGTCGCTGTAGTGATCGACCGCCAGCAGCACCGAAAGGTCTGCGGAAGGCCGGAAAAGCAGGCTGGCCGTCAGGCCGCTGGAGCGCGTCCGGTTGTTGTCGACATCGTAGAGGCTGTCGGACGACAGGTTGCTGGCATCGGCGCGCAGCGCCAGTGTGTCGGATATCCGATAGTTGACGCCGCCCGCCGCCATGACCGTATCGAAGCTGCCGTAGCTGAGCAGCCCATCCATGTGGTTGCCATCGAACGTGGGCTTTCGCGTCACCTTGTTGATCACGCCGCCCAGTGCACCTTCGCCGAACAGCACCGAGGCGGGCCCCTTGATCACTTCGATACGGTCGAAGTGCCAGGTGTTGGTGTCGCGCTGGACGACGGTGGAGGAGGATATGCGAACCCCGTCCTGGAGGATCGAGACGACATTGCCCGCGAAGCCTCGCATGCTGACGACGGCCGGGTTGCCGGGAACGTTGCCTGCGATAGCGCCGGGAACATCGGCAAATGCCTCGCGCGCGGTGCGAAGGCCGCGGAACTGGAGGTCCGCCTGGGTCAGCGTCTCGACGCTGGCGGGCGTTTCCATGACGGTAAGGTCGAGCCGGCTCGCGGCGTCGCTGCGCTGTTCGAGCTTCAACGGATCGCGCTGCCCGGTGACGGTGATCGTGCCGTTGTCGGGCGCTTCGTCGGCCAGGGCGGGCGAAGCCAGCAAGGCTGCGGCGAGAGCGAAAATGGATGTGCGCATGAAGTCATGCTCCCTGTCGGTATGTTCTGGAAATATCGGTGTGGCTGCGGCGAGCCGCCTTGCGGCGGCGCAGCCAATGAAGAAGCCCGGTCACGAACAGCGCTGGCGGAACGAGACCGAACAGAAAGACCAGGATGCGGACCGGCAAACCGCCGATCGATCCGTCGTGAAGCGGGTGCAGCCACGTGTTGAAAGCGCTCGAAGCGCCGCTGCGCCGGTAATCGGCGAAGGCCACCACTGACGCGCTGTGGCGGTCCACATGGATGTAGCTGCGCGGAAAGCGCCTGCTGGGATCGCCCGGCACCTGAACGCGAAAGCGCACCGGCGCCGATGCGTCTCCGGGTATCTCGATCCAGACCAGTCTCGCGTCCGGCACGGCGCGGTGCGCGGATTCCAGCAACCGGGAGAGCGGCTGCGCGGGCCCTTCCCCGGCAGTGACAGCGGGGGTTACGGGTGCATCGAGAGGCGCAAGCGTGCGCGCCAGCACCCAGTCGCGCTCCTGCGGCAAGGCCAGCAGCACGCCCGTGGCCACCAGAATAATGAGCACCGGCAGCCCCCACAGCCCGGACAGCTTGTGCCAGTCCCTGAGACGGCGCAGCGGGGCCGCCTGGCGTTTGAACGCCAGCGCCTTGCGCAAAGTGCCGCGCGGCCACCATACGGCCAGGCCGGTAAGCAGCAGGGTGAGGATTGCGATGCCGGACCATCCCGCCACCTGCTTGCCAAAGTCTCCGGCCAGCAGGTTCATGTGCAGGTCGTAGATCCAGGTCATGAGGTATTCACCCCATTGCTCGCGGCGCAGCACGCGGCTGCCATCCGGCGAAAGCCAGACCATCATCGAATGCGAATGGCCGCCGTCTCCGTAATAGCGCGCAGGGATGGGCCCCGCCTCGCCGGTGACCTCGAACCGCCATTGGCCTTCAGCGGATGGCCACCGCGTGTGGACGGTCGACAAGACCCGGTCCCATACTGGCGAGGACCACCCCGGCCCTGCCCCCTCTGCAACGACATGGCTTTGCCGATGCAACAGGCCGTCAATCTCGACGTAGAAGACCAGGGCGGAGCCGGTCAGCCCCAGCATCGCGAACAGCAGGCCGATGGTAAGGCCCAGCCACAGGTGGACCTGCCTTATGATCGTGCGTGCAGGACGCTTTGCTGCTCGGCGTGTGGTTACGCCGCCAAGCTCTGGCCCTGCGCGAAAACGCAGTGTTTCTGACATGGAGGAAGGCTTCGTTTCGGCCCGGATGCGCACGCAATCGGCGCGTCCGGGTGATCAGACGGGAAAGGGCTGGTCTGTCAGGCCGAAGCGGGCGGGCCGCGCAGGGGCGGTCGGATGTGGAAGATGCGCTCAAGGCGCGGAGGCGTCGTCGGCGTAAAGCCGGTCGCCAGAATGAACGCCAGCGCAACCGCCAGCAGGACGATATCGGCGCCCGAAAGCGAGCCCATCGCCAGCGCGGTGAAGCTGCAAACGCCGTCACCGCCGACGTGCTTGTCCTGGCTGTCGCTGGAATCGCCCTTCATCGGAATGGCGATCTGCTGGGTGAGGTGCCGACCTTGCGCATCCGCGCAGATCTGGACGGTGAAGGTCTTTGCCTGTTCGCCCGGCATGTAACCTGCAGGCACAAGAATTTTCATCGCGAGCGCCAGCGCGATCACCAGGGCGTAAAGCCCCAAATGGTCACGAAAAAAGGCGCGCAGCGAAAACATCGGAATCGCGGGTAACGACCGCAAAAAGAAAAGTCACGTGGCCAAATTGTCCGCCCCCGCCGCAACTCTGCGTCATCACCCCCGCGAAGACTGCTCGCCTCCATCTAGCCGGAAGCGCGTCGAAGCGGAGACATTCCCCGGATCGAAGCGCTTCCCTGCAGATATCAGAAGCGCCAGGCGAAAGTAGCGTTCCCACCGTGATTGGACGCGCTGCCCGCCACGTCTCCGGTATAACGCAGATCGATCCGGGTGCTGGCGGACAAGGCGATGCCCAGCCCCAGTTCGGTCGAGAGCATATCCTCGGCAATCGGCGCACCGCTGATGGTGAAAGACTGCGCAACGTTGCTTGCGTAAGCCACGCGTGCGTCGGGGCGGCGGGTGCCGAAAGCATGCCGCCACCCGGCGGCGGCATCGAGCACGACCCGCGCCGATCCCGCGTTCCACCCGTGGGCAAGCCGCGCGCCAAGCGTCGTGAAGGTCGTCGCTGTCGAACCCGAGGCGACCTGCAAGGCTGCGGCGTCGCCCTGCTCGCGCGCGGTCTTGCTGTCGAGCACGACGTGCGCGATCCCGGCAACCGGCTCGATCTGCGTGTCGCCCAGCGTGACGCGATAGCCGATCTCGCCAAAGCCTTGCAGCACCGAACCGCCGACATCGGCCTTCGCGCTTTCGTCGAAATCCGCAATTGCGATCCCGCGCTTCGTCGTTCCGGAGTAGGCGCCGAGCGCGGCCCCCGCACGAAGATTGAACCGACCCAGCTCTCCTCCGGCGTAGAATCCGATCGACCAGCTATCGACATCGGCGCTGGAAGCGACGCTTTTCACCTTGACGTCGCTGTTCAGCCAACCGCCGAAGACGCCCAGTTGGACCGTTTCGCCCACCATCGCGTCAACGCCCATCAGCACGCCGGCACTCTGGATTTTCAGGCCACCGGCGTTGCCGTTTCCATCGACCCGGCGCTGACCGCCCACACCCCGCATCCAATAGCCGACGCCTGTCTCGGTCCTGACGTTGCGCAGACGATCTAGCGCGGCGGAGCGGATGAACCCGGCACTTTCGACCATCGCATTGCGCAACGAGGCATGGACCTCGCCCGACAACCCATCGAATCCGGCACGCGCCGTCGCGGCGTCGGCCACCACCAATGCGTCGTATATCGCGTTGCCGGCGCCCAGGGTTTCGGTCGCGCCGGCCACCGCGCGCTGGTTGGCGCTTGCGGCCACTTCGGTGAAATTGACGTCGTTGCGCTTCAGCGTCAGGGTCACCGTATTGGCGGTGTAGCCGAGCGTCGGCGTCAGGAACGCGAAGTTCGAGTTTACGGCGTCGAAGGTCCCGGTAACCCCGCCCGCGGCGGTCAGGATGGTGTAACTGGCCGACGGGCGATAGTTCCCGCCAAAGCCGATATGCGCAACGGTGCCGCCGTTGAGCGTCGCGGTGCCGGTGACCCTGATCTGATCGCTGCCGCTGGTGAGCGGATCGACCTCGACCTCATAGAACGAGCCCTGCTCGAACACGAGATTGCCGTTGACGGTGATCGTGCCGATCGAATTGCCGGGCGAGGCGATGCCGCCGGCGCCGATGATCGTGGTGCCGACCCCGCCATTGCCCGCCAGGACGCCTCCTGCACCGATGCGGGCCGTGCCACCAATTGCGCCGGTGGCGACGAGCCGGCCGGAAACAACCCGAAGCTCGCCGCTGAATGCGCTACTATCCCCTGTCAGCTCGATCCCGGCCCCGCCATCGATGGACAATGTACCCGCCCCGGAAAGTCGTCCGTCATAGCGGCCGTTCTCGGCCTGGCTGAAAGTCAGCGTCGCGCCGGACGTGACCGCCGCGTTGCCGGTGAAGAACTGCGTGTTCGTCACGAGCGCTCCGGATTCGATCGTCCAGTCGAGCGCCGAAGCCCCGGTCAGCGTCAGTTCGCCCGCGCCGCGCTTCACCATCGTGCCCGCATTGCCGTCGAGCCCGGCGATGGAGCCCGCAAACGATGCATCGCTGGCCTGATCGAAGATCACCACGCCGGCATTGCGCAGGTCGCCCCGGATCGCGGCCGCATTGCCCACCAGCGTGCCGCCCGAAACCGTGGTTCCGCCCGAATAGAGATTGTTGCCGCTAAGAACCAGCGTGCCGGAGCCGGTCTTGTTCAGGCGGGTAGCGGACGCACCGTCGGTCAGCGTCGAGCCGATCGTCGCGGTGACGCCGCCGTCCACCTGAACGGTTGCCGCGGTGCCCGAAGCAGGCGCAAAGGCCAGCGCCCCACCATCCAGCGCATAGCCGTTGGCCGAGAATTGCAGCGTATCGAAGCTCTGCGTGCCGGAAACGGTCACCATGCTGCCATTGGCGCCGCCAAAGACGGCTACCGACCCCGAACCTTGCCAGGTGCCGTTGAAGTCGGCCTCTCCCGGCGCGCCGGTCCAGTTGGTTCCGCTCGCGCTCCAGGCTCCGCCGCCACCGTTCACGATGCCGTTGCCCACCGTATCGGCACCGTCCCAGAACTGCAGGATCTGGCCCTCGCCGCGAACGAACAGGTTGACCTGTCCGGAGATGCCGGTCTGCACCTGATGGTTCGCTACCGTGAAATCGGCATTGATCGAGGTCACGTTTTCGTCGGCAAAACTGCCGGCCAGCAGGTCGCCGCCGTAGTCGAACAGGCGATAATAACCCGCCGCCGCGACCTGCGCATCCAACGCGCCGCCAAGCGTCAGGTCGCCGCCGACCGCAATCAGATCGTTGCTCGTGCCGCCAACGACACCAGGGGCATTGAGCTCGAACAACGAGCGCGACGTGGCACCAAGATCGAGGTTCCCGGCGATGGTCAAGGTGCCAGGGCTGTTGCCCGCGGAAAGCGTGCCGTCAACACGGACCGAGCCGCCAATCACGCCCGAACCGCCCAGCGTACCCGCCGCGTCCACCGTAACGTCGCCGCCCAGCGCGCCGCCGACGGCATTGCCCACGACCAGTTTGCCGACCGATATCGTCGTCGTACCGGTCCATGCGCTGCTGTCGCCCGTCAACGTCAGCGTGCCGGTGCCTTGCTTGGTCAAGGTGCCGTTACCGGCGATGGCGCCCGCGAAACTGGTGCTCGAGACCTGATCGACAGTCAGCGCCTTGCCGCCGAGCGACACATCGCCCGCGCCGCTGAGCGCCCGGATCGTAGCGCCAGCGGTCGTACCCGAAATGTCGAACGTCGCGCCGTTATTGACCGTCACTCCGGTGCTGTTCGCGATGTTGGCACCGCCGCTCAGCGCCAGCGTACCAGCATCGACTGTGGTGCCGCCGTCATAAGTGCTCACGCCCGTCAGGGTCAGTGTGCCCGCGCTCTGCTTGGTCAGGCCGCCGGTACCGCCGATCACGCCCGCGAAACTGGTGGCCGACGCTTGATCGACAGTCAGTACCTTGCCGCCGAGCGCTACATTGCCCGCGCCGTTCAGCGCCCGGATCGTGGCGTCCATGGCCGTGCCAGAAATGTCGAACGTCGCGCCACCGTCCACCGTCACGCCGGTGCTGCCCGAAAGGCTGGCTCCGCCACTCAGTGCCAGCGCCCCTGCGGCGACTACAGTGTCACCGCCATAAGTATTGACGCCGCTCAGCGTCAACGTGCCCGTGCCTTGTTTGGTCAGGCCGCCGATACCGCTGACAGTGCCTGCGAAACTGGTGGCCGAGGCCTGATCGATGGTCAGAGTCTTGCCGCCGAGCGACACATTGCCTGCTCCACTCAGTGCCCGGATCGTGACGCCAGCGGTAGTGCCAGAAACGTCGAACGTCGCACTACCGTCCACTGTCACGCCGGTGCTGACGGCAATGCTGCCTCCACCGCTCAGTGCCAGCGTCCCAGCGTCCACTACGGTGCTACCACCATAAGTGCTTGCGCCCGTCAGCGTCAGCGTGCCCATGCCCGCTTTGGTCAGGCTGCCCGTGCCCGCGATGACGCCCGCGAAACTGGTGCTCGAGGCCTGGTCGGCAGTCAGCGCCTTGCCGCCGAGCGCTACATTGCCCGCACCGCTCAGCGCCTGGATCGTGACGCCAGCAGTCGTGCCAGAAATGTCGAACGTCGCGCCACCGTTCACCGTCACGCCGCTGCTGTCCGAAAGGCTGGCGCCTCCGCTCAACGCCAGAGTCCCTGCACCCACTAGGGTGCCGCCACCATAAGTGCTCACACTCGTCAGCGTCAGCGTACCCGTCCCCGCTTTAATCAGGCTTCCAGTGCCCGCGACGATGCCTGCGAAACTGGTGTTCGAGACCTGATCGACAGTCAGCACCTTGCTGCCGAGCGCTACATTGCCCCCGCCGCTCAGTGCCCGGATCGTGGCGCCAGCGGTCGTTCCAGAAACGTCGAACGTCGCGCCACCGTCCACCGTCACGCCGGTGCTGGCGGCAATGCTGGCTCCACCGCTCAACGCCAGCGTCCCTGCACCCACCACGGTACCGCCCTCATAAGTGCTCACGCCCGTCAGCGTCAGCGTCAGCGTACCCGTGCCCGCTTTGGTCAGGCTGCCCGTGCCCGCGATGACGCCTGCGAAACTGGTGTTCGAGTCCTGGTCGGCAGTCAGCACCTTGCCGCCGAGCGCTACATTGCCCCCGCCGCTCAGCGCCTGGATCGTGACGCCAGCAGTCGTGCCAGAAATGTCGAACGTCGCGCCGCCGTTCACCGTCAGGCCGCTGCTGACGGCAATGCTGCCTCCACCGACGGCCAGTCTCCGACATCCGAGGTCCGTGAGCGCCAGCTGTAGTTGGTCCTTGGTTTCATGTGGTAAGCCATCTGTGACAAAACGTTGGAAGTCCTTCTGAATAGCCGAAGCGCTGTTGGTGGCCTATGCGTCCGATTCTGATATCGGTGCCGCCATCACCGACTTCTCGACTTTCATGGTCGACACTATCGAGTTGACGATCGTCGGTCTTCATGCACGGCGGTCTGCCGCCGCTTAACGGGCGTAGACCGGTTCCGACGCCGATGGACATTTCAACGGCTACCCCGAAACACATTGAGTGGTCGGTAGCTAGCGCCGCTGAGATGTCGGCTGTATCCGTCACGCGGCTCCTAACCAGACATTCGCCTATCGGCCAGTCTCGCACATTCCTGGAACGATCGTTTTGGCTTTAGGAATGGCGGGTGTTGGATGCGGACCGCCATTCCCGACCCGGTTCGAAAACGTCGGTTTTGTCCCACGATCCGGCGTTCGGCCGCGGTGAAACCGACCCATTTAAGACTCTCAGCAGCCAATTTTGATCCCCAACTGCTGACGGTCTGCTACCCCGGCAAGTGTCGACCAGATAGCGCCATTCAGCCCAGCACCGAGAATGATATTGGATGGCAAAAGTAGTCCCGGCAAGTCGATTACCTGGGTGATTGTCGCGCCATCTCAATCAGGGCCCTGAAGGCAGCTGAAGCATTTCGCCGGCTAGGATAATAGAGGCACAAGGGTGCGAGCGGCGGTGTCCAGTCTTCCAAGACACGGACCAGGCGTCCCGCCTGGATGTCGTCCCGGACGTCAGCTTCCATGAAATAGCCGATGCCGACATGATCGAGCACGGCGATGCGCGACAGGCTCGCCTCGTCCAGGGTTATGGGGCCGGAAACATCGATTAAAACGGGCTGGCCGTTCTTCTCGAAGTGCCAGCGATGCAGCGCGCCGTTTGGCAGCCGGATGCGCAGGCAGGAGTGATGAAGTAGGTCCGGGGGTGTGCGGGGTTTGTCGTTGTCCTTGAAATATGCGGGCGACGCAACGACGGCAAAACTGCGCGGAGGTCCGACTGGAATGGCGATCATGTCGGTCGGCACCAGGCTCGCGCTTCGCAGCCCGAGGTCGAACCCCTCAGCGACGATGTCGACAATCCGGCCTTCGGTGACGAGATCGATGTGAACTTTGGGATAATGTCGTAGGAACTTCAGCAAAAGTGGGCCGAGTATCTCCCGTGCGCCTGTGGCGAAAGCATTGATTCGCAGAGTTCCTGAGGGTGTTTCCTGCTGTGACCGAGCGGCTCCCATCGCTTCGTGGAGGGTGCCCACAGCGGGCCCAACCTGCTCGACGAAATTTCGTCCAGCATCGGTGAGGGACACGCTGCGAGTCGTGCGATTGAACAGACGGACGCCAAGCTGCCCTTCCAACTTGCCGACGGCATTGCTTAGCGCAGTGGTGGAGAGCCCCAGTTCCAGCGCTGCCGCGCGGAACGATGCGCGCCGCGCTACCGCGAGAATAGCGTCAAATTCGTTCAAACCGTGTTTCGACATTGTCCCGCCTTTCGCAACGCCACATGCCGCTTTAGCCCGATTATCACAACCATCGTGCGGCGCTAAATTCTCCTCGTCACCGCAAGGAGCGTAGCAATGCCGATCGAACTACCCAAACCCATCGCCGACTATGTCGCGGCCAACGCACGGCTCGATGCAGACGCCATGCTCAAGCCGTTTGCTGCCGACGCGGCTTTCCTGGATAATGGAAAACGCTTTGAGGGCCACGACCAGATCCGGATCCTGTTCGAGGAAGAGGTCATCGCCGTGAAAGCCATCTTCACGCCGGATGCGATCCGCCGCGAAGACGGTCTGGTCGTCGTCGAAGGCCTCGCCCATGGTGACTTTCCCGGCAGTCCCATCCGCTTCACCTACCGCTTCGCGATCGAAGCCGGAGCGATCAAGGCAGTGGAGGTCACGGCATGACGATCAAGGCTGATCCGACCGAGTTCGCAGGGAAGCGCGTACTCGTCAGCGGCGGCACCAAAGGTGCGGGCCGCGCCACGGTGGACCGTTTCCTGGCCGGGGGCGCGCGCGTTATCACCGCCGCGCGCGGAACGCCGGACCCCATCGACGGAGTGGAGTTCGTCCAAGCAGACCTCGCAACCCCGGACGGCAGCAAGACGCTGGCGGATGCAGCGCTCGAACGCCTGGGCGGCATTGACATTCTCGCGCATGTCATCGGCGGTTCGTCCACGCCGGGCGGCGGCTTCGTTGCCTTGACCGATGAACACTGGCTTGCCGAATTGAACCTGAACCTTCTGGCGACCGTCCGCCTCGATCGCCTGCTGGTGCCCAAGATGATCGAACAGGGCGGCGGCGCCGTGGTGCATGTCACGTCCATCCAGTCCGTGCTGCCTTTGCCGGAATCGACGACAGCTTATGCCGCCGCCAAGGCCGCGCTCAGGACCTACAGCAAATCGCTCTCCAAGGAGCTTGGTCCCAAGGGCGTGCGGGTCAACGTGGTCTCCCCCGGCTGGATCATGACTGAGTCGACGGGCCGCTTCTTGGAGCGCCTGCAGGAAACGAATGGCGGCACAATTGAGGATGCGAGGCAGTCAGTCCTTGAAGCTCTCGGCGGCATTTCAATTGGCCGCGGGGCGGAGCCTTCCGAAGTCGCCGACCTTATTGCCTATCTGGCTTCGAATCGCGCAGGGGCGATCCACGGCGCTGAATTTGTCATAGATGGCGGTACGATCAGCACCGTTTGAGCCAGGGGTCGGCATACTCGTAATGGCAGTCGTGGGGCGTAGATTTCTGCCGTCGCGAGCCGGAGGGGTGAGGCTGTGGCCTCTCGGATGGAAAGGGCGCCTCATGCTAAGGAAGAGCGTGAGCGTGCCGTCTCCCCCGCTATCCGGCGGCAAGCGACCAACTCACGCCATTCTGAGATCGAGGCCTGAATGGCCGCTAGGGTGAACGGGGTCATGGCGTGTCCCTTCCAGCCTGTTCGGCGATCAGCGCATGAATCTGGGCGACGACCGCGGCGCCTTCGCCTACTGCTGCCGCAACGCGCTTTGTTGAGCCGGCGCGCACGTCGCCAATGGCGAACACGCCCTTGCGGCTGGTTTCCAGCGGGCGCGGACCGGTGCCGGTGAGGACGAAGCCCTTCTCATCCATATCGACGCAGCCCTTGAGCCAGTCCGCGTTGGGATCTGCGCCGATGAACAGGAACAGGTGCCGCAGTTCGCACCGATGCGTGGTCCCCGCTGCCTTGCGGAAGGTCGCCGCCGAAAGTCCCGAGAGCGCATCCCCCTCCAGCGCGATGACTTCGCACCCTACGTGCACGTCCACGTTGGGCAGCGCCGCGATGCGCTCGATCAGGTACTGGGACATGGTTTCGGCCAGCGGACGCCGCACGAAGAGGTGCAGCCGCTTCACATGCGGCGCGAGGTAGGCGACCGCCTGCCCCGCAGAGTTGCCGCCGCCGACGAGCGCGATCTCTTCCCCCGCGCACAGCCGTGCCTCGATGGGTGAGGCCCAGTAGGACACGCCATTGCCCTCGAACATGGCGAGCCCCTCCACCTCGGGCTGCCGGTAGCGCGCGCCCGAGGCGATGACGATGGCCCGCGCGTTGATCCGCCGTTCACCCACCAGTTCGAGCGCGAGGCCAGCTTCCGAGCAGTCGAGGTGGTGGACCTTCAGCGGCACCGCGATCTCCGCCCCGAACTTGAGCGCCTGGTTAAAGGCGCGTCCCGCCAGCGCCTGCCCGGAAATGCCGGTCGGGAAGCCCAGGTAGTTCTCGATCCGCGCCGATGCGCCCGCCTGCCCGCCGCTGGAACGCTCGTCCAGCACCACCACCGAGAGCCCCTCGGAGGCGGCATAGACCGCCGCAGCCAGCCCCGCAGGCCCCGCGCCGACGATGGCGACGTCGTAAGGCTCGTTCTGCCTGAACTCGGGCAGCATGCCGAGGCAGGTCGCCAGTTCCAGCTCGCCCGGATTGCGCAGGAAGTCGCCGTCCGGACAGACGACGATAGGCAGGTCTTCCGGCAGCACCCCCATCCGCTCGACGAAAGCGCGGCCCTCCCCTTCCACCTCGGCATCGAGAACGAGGTTGGGATAGCCGCTGCGCGCAAGGAAGCCCTGCAGCCTAACGAGGGCCCGGCTGCCAGGGCGCCCGATCAGGATCGTCCCCGCCTCGGCATCCTCGATCAGTTCGACGCGGCGGAGGATCAGCGCGCGCATGACGATCTCGCCCACGTCGGCCGATCCCACCATCAGCGCCCGCAAGTGCGGCGCATCGAACGGCAGCGCAGTGCAGCCTTCAGGCCCCGCGCGACCGTGCGCAATGGTGGGGCGACCGGCCAGCTGGTTGACCTCACCGCTGAACTGGCCCGCGTTATAGGTGGTATAGACCTGATCGTCGTTCAGGCCGTGCCGCCGCGAGACCTCGATGCCGCCGTTCAGCACCAGCCACGACGGCACCCCCTGCTCGCCGATGGCGTAGACGACCTCGCCCGGCGCGAACCGCCGCTCCGGCCCGCTGGCGAAGCGGCGCGCAGTCTCGACCTGCGCGGGGTTGAGCACGGGAAACATCTGGTGCTGGCGGGTGGCCCGGATTGTCATGTCGCTCGTTCCGTTCCTCGATGGTGCTTGCAGCGCACGGCCTAGCTCAATTCCCCCGCGATGGTCGGGAGGAGTTCGGCCACGGTAGGGTGGATGTGCACGGTGCGGCGCAGGCAATCGGCGGTCGCGCCGTTCGCCATCATGTCGAGGACCGCGTGGATCGCCTCGTCCCCGCCGGTGCCCAGGATGGTTCCGCCGAGGATCGCGTCGCTATCCGCATCGACGACGATCTCCATGAAGCCGGTCGTCTCGTCCTTTTCCACGGCGCGACCGACGCGGGTCATCGCCCGGCGCCCGATCCGGACCGTGCGGCCCGCCGCCCGGGCCTGCCCGGCGCTGAGGCCGACACGTGCCAGCGGCGGGTCGGTGAACAGCGCATAGCAGGCGATCCGGTCCGCCACCTTGCGGTCCGCCCCGTCGAGCAGGTTTTCCGCCACGATCTCGAAGTCGTTGTAACTGGTGTGCGTGAAGGCGCCGCGCCCGTTGCAGTCGCCCAGCGCCCAGATGCCGGGGACCGAGGTTTCCAGCCGCTCGTCTACGACGATGTAGCCGCGCGCGTCGGTCTCCACGCCTGCCGCCTCCAGTCCGAGGTCAGCGGTATTGGGAACACGCCCAACTGCCATCAGGACGTGGCTGGCGGCCACTGTATCAGGATCGTCGCTGCAATGAAGGCCCACGTCGATGCCGCCGTCCTCGCGCGCATGGAAACGGATGCACTCGGCATCGGTGCGAATCGCCAGCCCTTCCTCCTCCAGCATGGCGCGGATCGCAGCCGACACCGGCGCATCCTCGCGCGAGACCAGGCGCGGGCCTTTCTCCACGATGGTCACGCGCGCACCGAGGCGGGCGAAGGCCTGTCCGAACTCCAGCCCGATATAGCTGCCCCCGATGACGACGAGGTGTTCGGGTACCGTCGTCATCTCCAGGATCGAGCTGTTGGTCAGCAGCGGCACGTCGCGCGCTCCCGGCATGTCGGGGATCGACGCCCGCCCGCCGACGTTTATGAAGATGCGGTCGGCTTCGAGCAGCTCTTCGCCCACGCGCACGGTGCGGGCGCTTTCAAACTGGGCGTGGCCGTAAATGAGCGTGCAGCACTCCATCCCCGACAGCCACTTTTCGTTGCGGCCCCGCGCACCGGCGGCGACCGCGCTGGTCCGGGCATGGACGCGGGCCATGTCGATGGAGATCGGCCCGGTGTTCACCCCGTAGTCCGCTCCGCGCCGGGCAAGGTGCGCGACATAGGCGGAGGCGACCAGCGTCTTGGTGGGCATGCAGCCGGTGTTGACGCAGGTGCCGCCGACCAGATGGCGCTCGATGATCGCCACGCTCTGCCCCGCTGCGGCAAGTCGGCCCGCGAGCGGCGGCCCGGCCTGTCCCGCGCCGATGATGATGGCGTCGAACCGGCGGGTCATGCGTGCAGCACCACCACGATGCCGAGTACAATCGCCACCAGATCCTCGACCAGCGCGGCGGGGTTACCGCGCCCGAACAACC